>DBDM01000060.1:0-3403 GCA_002293585.1 Bacteroidales bacterium UBA932 | reverse complement strand
AAGCATCATGACGGGTTTTGCCTGTGGCCCAGTAAATACAGCACGCACACGGTCAGGGAAAGTTTATGGAAAGACGGAAAAGGCGATGTGCTGAAAGAAGTGTCGGAAGCATGCAGGGAATACGGACTGAAATTCGGCGTGTACCTTTCGCCCTGGGACCGCAACCATCCGCTGTACGGAACGCCGGACTACAATCAATTATTTGCCAATACCCTCGAGGAAGTGCTGAGCGGCTACGGCGAAGTCTTCGAACAATGGCTCGACGGAGCCAACGGCGAAGGCCCCAACGGAAAGAAACAGGTGTATGACTGGAACTTATTCCACAATACGATTTCCCGGAACCAACCCCACGCTGTTATATTCAGTGACGTTGGCCCCGGCTGCCGCTGGGTAGGCAACGAAAAAGGCATTGCCGGAGCAACCAACTGGTCGACCATGAACATCGAAGGCTTTGAACCGGGACTGGGCGCTCCCCCCACTAAGGTATTAAATGAAGGGGAACAGGGCGGCAAAGCATGGGTCCCGGCAGAAGTGGACGTGTCCATCCGCCCGGGCTGGTTTTATAGCCCTTCCACCGATGAACAGGTGAAAACGGTCAATCAATTAATGGATATCTATTACACCTCTGTAGGGCGCAACGCCAACCTCCTGCTCAATGTGCCGCCGGACAGAAGCGGCCGCATTCATCCTAACGACTCCACGCGATTAATGGAATTCCGGAAGGCCAGGGAAGAAGCGTTCGGCCGTAACCTGATGGCCGGAGCTACCGTAAAAGCAAGCGGTACACGGGGCAATGCGGCAAAATATGCAGCGGAGAACGTGCTGAATGACGATTATCACGCCTATTGGACTACCGACGACAATGTGTTGAACCCTTATATGGAAATTGACCTGAAACAAAGCCAAACCTTCAACCGCCTGCTCTTGCAGGAATACACCCCCTTAGGACAGCGGGTGGCTTCTTTCAATGTGAAATATTGGAATGCGGAAACCGGTCAATGGGACGAATTAACCCGGGCTACCACCATAGGTTATAAACGCATACTGCGTTTCCCTTCGGTTACCGCACAAAAACTAAAAATCCAATTCAACGCCCCGGTTTGTCCGGTCATCAGCACGATCAGTCTGTACAACGCCCCCGAATAACTACCGGCCATACAACACCCGTTTCTCGCGCCACAACAATAGCACAGAGACAACGAAAGCCAGCAGGTCGGAAAGGGGCAGGGCTGCCCAGATGCCGGTCAGTCCCCACGGAATGGAACAAAGATACAAAGCCGGCGCCAAAAAGAGCACCTGGCGCGAAAGACTGAGGAATATAGCATTTCCGGCTTTTCCTATCGACTGGAAAAACTGTCCGGTCACCACCTGAAAACCTATAACAGGAAACATTATAAAGGTGACCCGTATAGCATGGCCGGCCATTCCCGCCATCGTTTCATCGGAAGTAAACACATGCGCCATCAACTGCGGAATGCACATAGCCATCACAAAACCGACACAGGTAACCATCGAGGCGGCTTTCACCGTCAACTTAAAGGTGTCTTTCACCCGTTTCATACGGCCGGCGCCGTAATTATAACCCACAATGGGCTGCATCCCCTGGCACAGGCCAAGCACCAGCATCACCACCATCATCCCGTAAGAAGATATAATACCATAAGCGCCAATGGCCAGATCGCCGCCGTGTGTCAACAATAGTTGGTTTACCTCTATATTAATGGCGCTACTGGCCGCATTCACCAAAAAAGGCGCCATCCCTATGGCTAAAATATTCCGCACAATACGCCGTTCAAAATGAAAAGACCGGCGGCGGTAACGCAAAAACGACGATTTCCTGAAAAAATGTTCCATGCCATACACCGCACTCACCATGGTGGACAGCAGCGTAGCAATGGCCGCGCCCTTAATACCCATATCAAAACCGAAAATGAATATAGGATCCAGAATAATATTCAATAGCACCCCCGTCAAAATCACCCGCATCGACTTCCCCGGAAGCCCTGTTGAACGCAGCATGCCGGCATGGCCAAAAGCAAGTGAGGTAAACAGGCACGACGGCAACACATAATACAAATAAGTAGCTGCATAAGGAATGGTTTGTTCCGTGCCGCCAAACAATACCAGCAAAGGATCTAAAAAGATCATCGACAATATCACCATGCTGCCGGACAGGCACAACAACATCACCAGCGCATGGGCTAAAATTTTCTCTGCCCACCGCAAATCTTTCATACCCAACACTATGGAAACACGTGTAGCCGCGCCTACACCCACCAGTGTACCAAAGGCCTGCAACAGCACCATCAAGGGCATAGTGAGGGTCAAGCCCGATATGGCCATAGCGCCCACGCCTTGTCCTATAAATATCCGGTCGACTACATTATATAAGGCCACCACCATGGAACTCACAATGGCCGGCAAAGCGTATTTCCACAACAGCTTGCCCACCTTTTCGGTTTCAAGGGCATGGGGTGTTTGTATTTCTATTTCCTGCATAAGCCCGCAAAGATAATAAAATAAAAGGAATTTTTTCTCCTAATCTCCTAATCCCTTAATCTCTTAATCTCTTAGTCTCTCAGTCTCTAATCTCTTAGTCACTATTTTTTCTTACCTTTGCAGCCATTATGGTTTCAATTAACAATCTCACAGTAGAATTTGGCGGTTTCACGCTCTTCGACGATGTATCATTCGCCATCGGCACCCGCGACCGCATAGGACTGGTAGGAAAGAACGGCGCAGGAAAATCAACCCTGCTTAAAATTTTGGCGGGACTGCGGGCGCCCACTTCCGGACAGGTAGTCATTCCCGGCGACTATACCATTGGGTATCTTCCCCAACAAATGGCTGTGAGCGACGGCAAATCGGTACTCGATGAAACGCTCACCGCCTTTGCCCACCTCAATGCGCTACAAGCTAAGATAGACAATGTTACCCAACAACTGTCGGAGCGCACCGATTACGAGTCGGAAGCCTACCACCAACTCATCATACAGCTGAATGACGCCAACGACCATTATCATGTGCTGGGCGGCGATAACCGCGAGGGCGAAGCCGAACGCACCCTGCTCGGCTTAGGGTTTAAACGCGAAGATTTCATCCGGCCTACTTCGGAATTCAGCGGCGGATGGCGCATGCGTATAGAATTGGCTAAAATATTGCTCCGGCGACCGCAACTGCTGCTACTCGACGAGCCGACCAACCACCTCGACATTGAGTCTATTCAATGGCTCGAAGACTACCTGAAAGACTACACCGGCTCGGTGCTGCTGATTTCGCACGACCGCGCCCTGCTCGACTCGGTCACCAACCGCACGGTGGAATTGTTGTTGGGTAAGTCTTACGACTACAAAGTATCGTACTCGAAATATGTAGTGCTGCGCCGCGAACGCCGCGAACAGCA
>DBDM01000174.1:1226-4063 GCA_002293585.1 Bacteroidales bacterium UBA932 | reverse complement strand
CATTGAAGCGGGATGTTTATGTAAACAAGGCGAAACCCTTTGTAAATAAACACTTGATAAAGGTGTTAACCGGTCAGTGGCGGGTAGGGAAAAGTTTTGTCTTATTCCAGTTGGTGAATTATATACAACGCATAGATCCGACTGCGAATATCATCTATATCAATAAAGAAAGCCTGGAATTTGATTTTCTGAAAACATATAAGGAATTAAATGATTATGTGCTGTCGAAAAGTAAAGACGATAGGCGCAACTACATATTTATAGATGAAATACAGGATATAGAAGATTTTGAAAAAGCGGTGCGTTCCCTGTGGTTAGATGAAAATAATGACCTTTATATAACGGGGAGCAATGCCACCATGCTGTCCACCGAGCTGTCCACCTACCTCTCGGGGCGCTACGTGGAAATACCGGTCTATAGCCTTTCCTATCCTGAGTTCTTAATGTTTCATCAGTTGGAAGACAGCGATCATAGTTTTACGCTCTATGCCAAATATGGCGGCTTGCCTTATTTGAAGAACATTCCGCTGAATGATGAAGAGGTATTTGAATACCTGCGGAATATTTATACTACTATCTTTTTCCGGGATGTTGTTACGCGCTATAAGTTGCGGAATACGGTATTTGTAGAGCAGTTGGCCCGCTTCCTGTCGGACAGTGTGGGCAGTTTGTTCTCGGCCAAGAGCATCAGTGATTACCTGAAAAGCCAGCAGGTGAAAATGGCGCCGAATCAGGTGCAGCAATATGCCGGCTATTTGGCCAATGCTTATTTGGTGCACAAGGTAGGGCGGATGAATATACGCGGCCGGCGCATCTTTGAAATAGGGGATAAGTTTTACTATGAAGACACCGGCATACGCAATGCGCTGGTGGGTTACAAACCGAACGACAGGGCTAAGCTGCTGGAAGATATGGTACACAACCATTTATTATACCAGGGTTGGGACGTGAAAGTCGGTTATATAGGCGATAAGGAAATAGACTTTGTATGTGAGAAGCGCGGCGAAGTACAATATGTACAGGTGGCTTTAGAACTTTCTAAAGAAAGCACGCTGGAACGGGAATTTGGTAATTTGCTTAAAATAAAAGACAACTATCCGAAAATAGTTGTCTCCTTAGATCATTTTGACGGCAATACCTATAAAGGTATCAGGCATGTGCATGCGCGGGAATTTTTACTGCATTGACGTTTCGTTCACCCCTTTTAACATTTTCTTCCGGCTTAGCGGCTGCACGTTGTCCACAATCCACCGGCGCATGGCCTGTCCTTCCGGCGTGTCCTGCGAGGCGCTGATGAAATCAAGCTTTATGCCCAGGGCGTTCGCTACATCATGCGCCAGCACCGGCCAGATTTTTCCGATATCGCCAATTACCGGCAGGCTGCCTTCGTGGCGGGCAAAGGCCGACATCTCCATGCGGAAAGGTATTTTGGCCACTTTGGTTTTCGGCAATCCTTTGTCAATAGCTTCCTGCACGGCTTTTTCCATTTCGGTAGCCTTGCGCAGGTTTTCGTCGAGGTCGAAACGCACCAGCGTTTTCCCTTTTAAACTGTATGTTTGTTGTCCCTGCCACCATGCCCAAATACCGTGCCCGGTGTAGCATTCAAACGGACCGTCGTGAATTTCCTGTGTAAGCGCTACCGCCGACTCGATAATTACATCACTTTCTGCGAGCATGTGCGACAGGCGCATCGAACGCTGTGAGGTGGGAATACTGTCGCCTATAGCCATGCCTATAGCACCGCCGCCAATCATTTGCGGAATGGTCACTAAAAGCGGAAGGCCTTTCTCGGCACAGGCGCCCAGCATAGTCATGCGGTCGCAGCCGTAGCCGGCCACCTGCTCAAAAGACATACCGTATAAATGGGCCAATTGAAGAATTTCTGCGGCGATCATTTCACCGCGCAGTCCCATGGGGTAGGCCATATTGCCGGCGGCTTTGATAATTTGGCTGTGTATGGGGAGTTGTGCAGCGCGCTGCATCAACACTTCATCCACGATCATTTCCTGCTTTATTTCGGCAAGCAGCGCATCGCTCATCACTGAAATTTCAAACAGGTCGCCACGGGGCATGTATTGCATATCCATGCCTAAATCCTTGGCATTAACGCGGAACACCCGGTCGAGTGCACCGCCCATTTCATGCGACACCACCGCCGAACTCGTAGAAACGGCATCAATAACGCCTTTGTGTATCAATTCGGCGATTAAGGTGGTAACCCCTTCGTGGATGTTAGGCCCACTGCCGGTTACCACCATCACTTTTCCGCCGCGCTGTTTAGCGTCAACAATCCGTTTCACCGATTCACAAAGCGTTTCGCGTGAACGCTCGTCCAATGAAGAACGGAATTGTTCTATTAGATTTTCTCCAAAATTCATCGACAAATTAATATCCGAATATTTCTTCGAGGCTCAGTTCTTTCACAGTGCCGAATTTCTTCATTGCATTGAAATCAATATCCTTCTTGTCACCTAAAATATAGTAGGTGTAAGGATGATCTTTGATATATTGCTCCTGGAAGGCTTTCACATCGGCCAGTGTAAAGTTAGGCACCTGCTCAAATATCGTCTTGCGCGGATCCTGACTGTAGCCGAATTTTTTGGCATTCAAATAATTCCACAGTACGCTCGAACGCAGGACACGTTGGGTGCGGATAGGCGAAAGAATAGATTCTTTGGCCAAGGCAAACGAATTTTCCGATTCGGGCATGTCGTTAAGAATACTAAGGAAAGCATTCACCGCATCGGTCATCTTATCGTTTTGCGTCGCAATATAAGTATATATATGGTAGCTATCTTTAGGATCGCTTACCGAACGGTAGTTAGCTTGTGCAGTAT
>DBDM01000174.1:0-1216 GCA_002293585.1 Bacteroidales bacterium UBA932 | reverse complement strand
CATGCCGCCGCCGAAATATTCGTTATACATCCGGCGAATGGGTTCCAGTGACTGTTGATAAGGAACACCTTTTGAATACATACCCATATACAATTGTTTGGCGTTGTAATGCGTAAAGTATACTTTATTTTCTTTGGTTTCAGCTTGTGTAAACTGTATAGCTTCGGGCAGTGGTTTCAGTTCGGGCGCGGCCTTGTGCTTTTCAGTCAATACTGCTGTAATTTCTTCCTGTGTTTTGGGGCCGTAGTAAAGAATGTAATGCTCATATCCCATCAGGTTTTTGATACGACTGATAAGCGCTTCGGGTTTCAGGGCTTTCAGCTCGGTAGCGCTCAGTACATTGGTGCTTTGTGATTTCGGACCCCATGCGGCATATTGGGAAAGCATACTGAAAATACGTCCCTGGTTCAACTTGGCATCGGCACGCGATTTATTGATGTCGGAAATTAAATTGTTGAAAGCTGCCTGATTCACCTGCGGGTCGGCTAATAATTCTTCAAGCAATTCCAGAGCTGCCGTAAAGTTTTCGTCCAAACCGTTAATTGATACGTAAACACGTTCGGCGGATGAACTTACATTATAAGAACAGGCGATCTTGTAAAATTCGCTCTTGATTTGTTCGGGCGTATATTTCGAAGTGCCGAGGTAGTTCAGGTAAGAGAATGCGGTACCCAATGCCTTATCGTTATTATTGCCCATATCCAATACAAAATTCAACTCGAACAAACCGTTTTCCGTGTTTTGTTTATACAGCAGAGGCACGTTTTTAACCGAACCTTTCGACAGGTCTTTATCATAGTTTACAAATACCGGCTCAATCGGTGTAGTTTGAATAGCTTTCACGGATTTCAGGTACTCGCTTTCATCATTGCGGTTAGTAGCAATGGCGGTGATCTGCGGTTTGTCGATTTTCTTGATGTTTTTATCTTCGCCCTGGCGTTTGTACACTACCACATAGTTGTCGTTAAAATATTTATTGGCAAAGGCCACAATATCTTCTTTGGTCAGTTTCGATTGACGGTCGAGGCTGGTTACGGCATCGGCCCAGGGTTGACCGTTCACCCAGGCATTTAAAATCATGCGGGCGCGAACGCTGTTGTACTGCATTTGTTGAATTTCATACAACTTAAAATTATTAATGGTGGCGTCGATCAACCAGTTGGGGAATGCGCCTTTTTTCAGTGAGTCGATCTGCGCCAGCAACAGGTCTTTCACC
>DBDM01000059.1 GCA_002293585.1 Bacteroidales bacterium UBA932 | reverse complement strand
ATTTAATAAATGTAGCTTTTATTTCCGGATACTCTCAAAAAGTACCGGCTATACCTATAATCATATGTGTATCGGCATTGCTGTCGGCACACATTTTTTTTATGCGCTAAATTCAACTATTAATGTAAACTCAAATAATTAACCCTAAACAAAAACTTTTCCTAATGAATCTAAAACTGACGCTCATGTGCGGACTACTTCTTATTGCAGGGATAGTACACGCACAAAATCTTNNGGCAACCAGCCGTTAACCGGTGCCACCGTGATGGTAAAAGGAACCAATCAGTCTGTAACTGCCGACCTTGACGGTAATTTTACCTTGACCAATGTTCCTGCAAATGCCACATTGGTGATTTCTTTTATGGGATACCAGGCTACTGAAGTGGCGGTAGACGGACGGACACAAATTGATGTCAAAATGAATCCGGAAGCCAGTATGTTGGACGAGGTGGTGGTAACCGGTTTTCAGCGTGTAGACAGGCGTAACTTCACCGGCGCAGCCGTAAAATTAAACGCCGATGATGTGAAAACCGAAGGGATAGCCGACATTAGCCGCATGCTGGAAGGACGTGCCGCAGGGGTATCCGTACAAAACGTATCGGGTACTTTCGGAGCAGCGCCCAAAGTGCGTGTGCGCGGTGCCACATCGTTGAACGGTGAAAATAAGCCTTTGTGGGTAGTAGACGGCGTGATTCTTGAAGACATGGTGAACGTGTCCAATGACCAGCTGTCCAGCGGTGACCCCACAACCCTCCTGGGTTCTGCCGTAGCCGGCTTGAACTCTAATGACATCGAATCATTCGACATTTTGAAAGATGCGGCGGCTACTGCGCTTTACGGTGCACGCGCCATGAACGGTGTGGTGGTGATTACCACGAAGAGAGGGAAGGAAGGGAAAGTAAATATAAGCTACAGCGGTAACTATTCGGTACAGATGAAGCCGCGCTACAACGAGTATAACATTATGAACTCGGCCGACCAGATGTCCGTGCTGGCAGAACTGGAGCGTAAGGGTTTTTTGACAATGAATATCCTGAATTCATCTAATTATGGTGTGTATGGAAAAATGTTCCAGCGGCTTTACGATTATGATGAGACCACCGAAACATTCGGACTGGAAAATACACCGGAAGCCAAGCGCGCCTTCCTGGAACGTTATGCTTATGCCAATACCGACTGGTTCGACGTATTGTTCCGCAACTCTTTTGTGCAGGAACATTCCTTAAGCTTTTCCAGCGGTTCGCAGGCTTCCAAAACCTACGCTTCGGTGAGTTTATACCGCGACAGCGGCTGGACGATAGCCGATGCGGTAACCCGTTATACGGCCAACTTCAGAAATGACTATACGGTGAACAAATACTTGGATGTGGCGCTGAGCGCCAACGGCTCTTACCGCCAGCAAAAGTCTCCCGGTTCGCAGGACCGTGTCACTAACACGGTGGAAGGCCAGTATGAACGCGCTTTCGATATCAACCCGTTCAGCTATGCCCTGAATACCAGCCGCGCCATGACCGTGTATGATGAAGCGGGTAACCGTGAATACTTCCAGCGGAACTACGCCCCTTTCAATATTTTGGATGAGTTGGAAAAGAACACCATGGAACTCTCGGTGGTTGATGTGAAGGTACAGGGTGAGGCTACCGTAAAAATATTGAAAGACTTAAGATTTACCGCTATTGGCGCCATTCGCCACATGAGTTCCGTGAGGGAGCACATGGTGGAAGAAGGTTCCAATATGGCCGAATCATACCGCGCGGCGGGGAATTCAACCGTTAGGGACCGCAACAATAACCTGTATAAAGACCCCGACTATCCCAATGAGGAAGCGGTGGTGGTAATGCCCTACGGCGGCTTGTACAACCGTTTTAACAACAGCATGAACAGCTATGACGTACGCGGTAGCTTCTACTACAATAAAACCTTTACCGAGGATCACAAGCTCAATGCCATGCTGGGAGCTCAGGCACGGTCGGCTGACCGCCAAACTTCTTCGGTGAACGGATTCGGCTATCAGTATTCCAACGGCGGGGTGCCCTACATTGACCCCCGTGTGAATAAGAAAGAAACCGAATTTGGCCGGAATTATTATGCCATGCGGGAAACCAGAGACCGCGGAGCAGCTTTTTATGCCAATGTCGACTACCTGTTCAGGAATCGTTATTCTTTAGCTTTGGTTGGCCGTTATGAAGGCAGCAACCAGCTGGGCGCTTCGGCTAACTCCCGTTGGCTGCCTACCTGGACGGTCAGCGGCAAATGGAACGTGACCAGTGAGAACTTTATGCGCCCCCTGGAATGGGTCGATAACCTCGACATTAAAGCCAGCTACGGTTTGGTGGCCAGTATGCCGCCCAACTTAGCTACCGCCACGGCTACCTTCTATAATCAGGTGACCCGCCGGCCGCTCACCAGCGAAACGGAATCGGCTGNNCCCTGCTGCTTTCAGCCGTTGAAAACAGCGAGCTGACATGGGAAAAGGCTTATACGGGTAACGTAGGGATGGATTTTGCGCTGTTCGGCAACCGCATTACCCTCAGCACCGACTTCTGGTGGCGTAACGGCTATGACCTTTTAGGCTCGTACTCTACTGCCGGTATTGGCGGACAGGGCAGCAAGTGGGCCAATTATGCCGACATGAAAGGCCATGGTGTGGATATTACCTTAGGTCTTGGCCTGCTCCGCACCCCGGACTGGAATTTGCGCATGAATTTCATTTTCGGCTATGCCACCAACGAAATTACCAAATCCTCGGAATCAAAACGTATTTTTGACCTGGTGCGTCCCGAAGGGGGCAACTATGTAGGCACGCCGGTAAGTTCACTGTACTCTATCCAATATGTAGGATTAGACGATGCCGGGGTACCCCAGTTTATTGATGAAAACGGTAAGGTGGCCAATACGGTGTACGTGCAAAGCCGGAATGTCAGCTACCTGAAATATGAAGGACCGGTAGACCCTCCTTACACCGGTGGTTTGAATACGACCTTAAGCTATAAGGATTTCTCCCTGAATGTTTTCTTTAGCTATGCTTTCGGCAATAAAATCAGGCTCTATCCGGCTTTCAAAACCACCTACTCCGATATGGACGCCCTGCCTAAGGAATTTTATGACCGCTGGGCCATGCCCGGTGATGAAAACACCACCAATGTGCCTGGTATCATAGATGCTTATGCAAGTTCTTTATTAGGCTCGGCTTATCCTTACAACGCCTACAACTATTCGACCGAACGGGTGGCTAACGGTGATTTCATACGCTTGAAGAGTGTGTCGCTAACCTATAACGTGCCGGCCAAATACATTAATAAGGTAGCCGGTATTAAAGGCGCTTCGGTAACCCTTGGCGGCACCAATCTTTGGTTGCTTTTTTCAGATGACAAGCTGAAAGGGCAGGACCCCGAGTTCCAGTTGTCCGGCGGGGTAGCGCAGCCTATTCAAAAGCAAATTACCTGCACGCTGAATGTTACGTTTTAATTGATTAAACCTGACGAAAATGAAAAAACAGATCAAAATATTTGGCGTTATTGCGTTAACGCTCTGCCTTTCAGGCTGTAATGAGTTTTTAAATGAGGTGCCCGATAACCGGACGGAAATAGACGCTCCTGATAAAATCAGCCAGCTGCTGACCTCTGCTTATCCGAAAGGCAATTGGGCGCAGGTAGCCAATGTTATGGGCGATGGGGTGCAGGCCTTTGTAGACGGCTCTGTCACTGTAACCAATGACCATGCTTTCCACTGGCGCGATTCCAAGGAAACCAACCAGGATTCTCCCGATTACTTTTGGAAGGCCTGTTATACGGCCATTGCCAATGCCAACTATGCGCTGGAAGCCATAGAGCAGACTCCCGATCCCACGCAACAACAGGCTTACCAAAGAAGCGAAGCGCTCTTGTGCCGCGCCTTTGCCCACTTCCTGCTGGTGAATCTTTTTGCTAAAACCTATGAGCCGGGCGGGACTAACGATTCGCCGGGAATTCCTTATGTAGACACGCCGGAAACGGTGGTGGTGGAGCAGTATAAGCGGAGAACGGTGGCCTATGTGTACCGCCGCATTCAGGAAGACATGGAAGAAGGCTTGGCGACAGTAGCGCCCGAATCCAACTTCAAGGTGCCGGCCTGTCACTTTACCGAAAAAGCCGCCCGGGCTTTTGCTTCCCGTTTCTACCTTTACAAAGGCGATTATGGCAAGGTCCTCGAAATGACGAATGCGGTTATACCCGAGCCGATTAGAGCAGAAAATGGTAATGTAGCAGTCGGAGACCTGGCTAATGTGTGGGCAGCCACCTATTTTGCCCCCTTTAAGTCTGCTGCATGGGGAACCGATCCGGCCATTATTGAACCGGCTTTCCGTTCGGCTACTTCCAAGCATAATTTGCTGATGGGCGAAGGGGTGTCTTACCTGGCCGCTTCAAGGTCTTACCGCTATTCATTTGCTAATAATGCCTATTTGCCCGGTTCTTCCAAAACAAACATTACCGGCGGTTATTGGCCATGGTCAATACGCGGATGGCAATCTATAGGCGCCTGGTACTACGCCAAGATTTCTTCCTATTTTTATTATCTCACTCCTTCAACAGGATACAATATGGTTATGTTTCCCTTCTTTAGGGCGGAAGAATTATTGCTCAACAGGATTGAGGCGAAAATTCACCTGAACATGCTGGATGCTGCCATGAATGACTTCAACGTATATTTCCGCCAACGCACAGGGGCGACAAGTGGCCAGCCGGCTTCAGCCTATAACGAAACGAGTCATGTGTTGAACCAAACGAAAGTCGATGCTTACTGGGAAACGACCATTGAGTCTTCCGACTTCTACATGAATCAGTATAATCCGATGGGGGTAAAAGGCTGGACGGACAATAGAAAGGCCCTGCTTTGCACCCTGCTGGATACGCGCCGGTGTGAATTCTTTATGGAAGGAATACGCTGGTTTGATATACTGCGCTACAAAATACCGGTAACCCATGTGGATATAGACGGAACAATGGAAACGCTGGAACCTGGTGATTTGCGCCGCGTATGGCAAATTCCGGAAACAGCCGAATTATCCGGACTGGAATTGAATCCGCGTTAAGTAAAACGATAAAAATAAACATACAATGAAAAAGATATATTTATTATTAGCGCTGGTAGCTGTGCTGGCGGCCTGCTCCAAGTCAGACGAATTAAACCCCGACGCGGTGCTGTTGGGCATGGGCGGCGATACTTGGGCGCAAACGGAACTCGACAGATGGTTATACAATGAATTTGTAAAGCCTTACAACATGGATATTAAATACAAATGGGACCCTTATGAAATAAGCCTGTCGAAGACATTTGTACCGGTAGAAGAAAGCAAGGTGAAAGAACTGATGATTTCCGTTAAAAAAGTATGGATAACTCCTTATGAAAAACAGGCCGGCCGAGGCTTTTTGCAAAAGTTGGCACCCAAACGCTATGTCCTGGTGGGCTCTCGTGAATATAATACTAACGGGACGCTAACCGGCGGCTTTGCAGAAGGAGGCAATAAAATAGCTATTTTGTCGGTCAATGCATTTGACTCAACCGACGCCGCCTCGGTTAGAAAGGTGTTAGCGGTAGTACAGCATGAATTTGCCCACACCCTGCACCAAACAGTGTTCTACCCCCC
>DBDM01000146.1:2113-2682 GCA_002293585.1 Bacteroidales bacterium UBA932 | reverse complement strand
CGGCGGTCTTTTTTCTTCGTGGAGCCGGTGAGCAAACCCACCTGAATGCCTGTCCCCTCTAGAAATTGCGTAATACCGGCATAATGCTGTTGCGCCAAAATTTCGGTAGGCGCCATAATCGCCGCCTGATAGCCGTTATCATTGGCAATTAACGCGCAAAGCAGCGCCACCAGCGTTTTTCCGCTGCCCACATCACCCTGCAGCAGACGGTTCATCTGCTTGCCGGAGCCCATATCCTTACGGATCTCACGAATGACCCGCTTCTGTGCGCCGGTTAATGGAAAAGGAAGGTTATTGTAACACGCATTAAAACTTTCGCCCACCGTGGAGAACACCAATCCCTGTGAGGACTGCCTGCGCACGGAGCGTTGCCGCAACAGGCTGAGTTGAATATAAAATAACTCTTCAAATTTCAGGCGAAAGCGCGCCTGTGCCAATTTCTCAGCATCCTGCGGAAAATGCACTTGCAGCAAGGCTTCCGGCAAGGACATCAGGCGCTGCTCGACCACAAGCCAGTCCGGCAATGTTTCTGTTATTCTCCCTTGCAGCACCGAGGCTAAGTTGGCCTG
>DBDM01000146.1:173-2099 GCA_002293585.1 Bacteroidales bacterium UBA932 | reverse complement strand
CTGCTGTACACCCCTTGCAGCGCCGACTGCCGGATAGCGCCCTCATCTTTCAATTCGTCAACTTCGGGGTGCACAATATTGACTTTTCCTTTAAACTCCGTAGGCTTCCCGAAAACAATATATTCCACGCCCATTTTCAGGCGTTCTTTCTGCCACCTTATGCCTTGGAAAAACACCAATTCCAGTATGCGNNNNTCCCAGCGTTTCAAAGCGGACGAGTTTACCCCGCAATTGCACGTAGGGTAAATCATTACCTGGCCGGAGCACCTCCTCTGCCGTATAAAATTTCGTACGGTCGATATAACGAAAGGGGAAAGTATAAAGCAAGTCGCCGAATGTAGCAACATTCAGCTCTTTTTGGAGTAGCTCGGCGCGACGTGGCCCCACTCCCTGCAAAAATTTTATATCCTGATCCAGTAGCACGGGATTCTGCACTAAAATTGTTCATATCCAACTACGGCAGCGATCTTGCTTTTTATCATTTCCATCTCGTCGGAAGTTATCTGTCCGGTCTTCCGGATCAATCGCTCCTGTGCCACGCAGCGTATTTGGAAACAGTCGGCCGCCGACTCCTTACTCAATCCGTTAGCCGTCGAAGGGGTAAGTTTCAGCATCCACGGCACAATTTGGTAGCGTTCTTTCCAATCAGTCACCGGTACAATAATTTTCAACGGAAGGCGCGCCAAATCGTCAGCATTGACGACGAGTGCCGGACGGACTTTCTGCATCTCCGCACCCACGGTGGGGTTGAGGTTGACCAGCCAAATCTCACCTTGTTTCATAGAAGTCCTCCATGTCAAGTTGTGAAAAAGCGGTCAATTCACTGTCGTTGCAATATTCGCCGGCCATGAGGGCTACAGCCTTTACGGTATGAGTTTTCTCCGCACGGATAGAATGTATCGTGCGCTCGACTATCAACATCCGCTCGCGAACGGGCAGACGGTAGATTTGATCCAATAAAATCGCTTGTTTCATGGCGTTGCGTATTTAATCTACGACAAAGATACGCATTTTTTCTAAATCTGCACACACAAACAAAAACAGCCGGAGCAGGAACTTCGGCTAAATTGCGAAAATAACAAAAAACTATTTTACCACCTTTTTACCTTTCATTCCAAATATTTTCATTATCTTTGCAAATTAAACTTTTTCCGACATGGATAATACGCTCATCAGTATTGGTAACCTGAAAAAGATTTATCAGGTAGGAACGCAGGAAGTACGTGCGCTTAACGGCGTTTCGCTGTCTATCCGGCGCAATGAATATGTGGCCATCATGGGGCCTTCCGGTTCGGGAAAATCGACCCTGATGAACATTTTGGGCTGCCTCGACACGCCCAGTTCCGGCCATTACGTCCTCAACGGCACCGATGTGAGCCAGATGGACGATAATAGCCTGGCCGAAGTACGGAACAAAGAGATCGGGTTCGTGTTCCAGTCGTTCAACCTCCTGCCCCGCTACACAGCGTTGGACAATGTGGCCTTGCCGTTGATTTACGCCGGTTTATCCAAACATGAACGTAACGAACGCGCCAAAAACGCCCTTACGAATGTCGACCTGCTCAACCGCATGGACCATAAGCCCAATGAACTGTCGGGCGGACAGCGGCAACGGGTGGCCGTAGCACGCGCATTAGTCAACAATCCGGCGATCATCCTGGCCGATGAGCCCACCGGGAATCTCGACACCAAAACGTCTATCGACATTATGAACCTTTTTGAGGACATTTATAAAAAAGGTAATACGATCATTGTAGTAACCCACGAAGAAGACATCGCCCTGCATGCGCGGCGCATTATCCGTCTGCGCGACGGAGTGATTGAAAGCGACTTAGACAACCCGACTCCCACAAAAGGGTGAAAAGTGACTAAGAAACTAAGCGATTAAGAGATTAAGAAAGAAATCGTAATTTATAATTCGTAATT
>DBDM01000146.1:0-130 GCA_002293585.1 Bacteroidales bacterium UBA932 | reverse complement strand
TTAAATTTTCGCATTTCAAAACAGCTTCTAATAATTTTTTAACATTATAATTTGTTTATTTTCGACAAAATAACTACATTCGCGCTTTATATAAAAGCTTTTACAGTCAAATTGTTGAACATAAAAAACG
>DBDM01000026.1 GCA_002293585.1 Bacteroidales bacterium UBA932 | reverse complement strand
ACTGTCGGACTGCGCCGTTAAGCGTAGCGGCAAGGCTGCCGATAATAGAAACAGTAGTATAATGACAATATTTTTCTGCATAACACTATTTTATAAAATTATAATACTCAAAATCGGCCGATGTTCCTAAGCGGCCACCCGGCAAATGATATTGGAACCTGACTTTATAGGTGCCTGTTCGGATCCACGGAAAACTCTTCGAATAAATATAATTATACTGTGAAAAGGTGGATGTGCCGATAAAGGCGTTAGTCAGCTTACTGCGCGGNNCGGATCCACGGAAAACTCTTCGATACAATATAATTATACTGTGAAAGGATAGGTGTGTCGATAAAGGCGTTGGTCAGCTTGCTGCGCAACTCCATAAAGTCATTATAATATACCTGCGGCAGATTATAAACAAAAGGAAAGCGCCTGGTTGCCAAGCCGGAGTAGTCGCCACGCTCCACTTCGGTAAGGTAAGCGGAGGAGGCATGGATCGCCCTTACCGGAGGAACGCCCAGTTCGTCAGGGGCCCTGTCTGTAATCCGTATGCCTGCAGGAGGGTAATTTCTATAAACAAGGGGATAAATATCCTGCGTATAATAATCATCGGTAAGCAATGCCGTTGGTCTTACCAGGGCGCCATCGGACTGCTCATTCCCCACCAGTTCCGCCGGGTCAAAAGGCTCAGTACCGGAAGCAACGAGGTATTGCAAGTCTATCAGGCTACTGGAAATGCGCCCTAATACTGCCTCGCCCTTTACCAAATTATTCATCTTTTCCGCAAAGGTGGCATACCGGCCGGTTTTAAACGCATAGTTCAACACACTAAAGGCTACGTCGGAGCGGGTCACATTACCGGCTGTTTTATTATAAACGGCATAGTCCTCATCTTCGTTGACCGTAGTTGTTACCCGCGTACTTCCGGCATCTTCACTCACCACGGCGTTTGCCGGCATGGTGGTTACATCCAGCGTATAGCTTTGGCGGAAATCAAGGTTAAGCGGGAAATCAATGCGCCGTTCCGCCACATTATAAGCGAAGGGGATAATTTGCTTTCCGGCCGGCGAGTTGATCTGTATTTCCTGCCGGTAGCCGTCGGGGAACAGGTAGCTTTGTCCCCGCTCCAACTGTATGTAGCCCTGCTGCGATTCACCTTTCAACACAAATTGCTGGGACACGACCGGATAAGTATAGGCCACATTATGTAAAGGTATATGATCCGGCGCCCCGCCGGTGGTAAATTCGGTTTCTTTTTGTTCTATCGCCATTTGTCCGCCGGTGTATACGGTTTCCCACCTGTTGTTGCGCCACTGTTCAAAACGCACCTTCACCACAGCCGTCAGTTCCTTATCGGGCGGCATGATTTCATGCGAATAGAAAGAGGCCAGGTCATTGGTACTATTCCATTCTGTTTTACCTTGAATAGACTGTCCGTTATCCAACAAAGCAAAATCTTCCAACTGTATGCGGTATGCTTTTAACCCTTCATCATCTTCCACCTCAAAAGTTTTACCGATAGCCATATTGAAAGCTGCCTGCGGCGCCGAGAATACATCTATCTTGTCGCTTCCGCGCGTTGGTGTGAGATCACTGATCATTTCCATGTCCACAGGGCTACTGCCGGGTACTACCAGGTCGCACTCTTCTCCCAGGGTCAGTTTAAAACGTGCACTCCCCTTCACCAATCCGCCCAGCAATTCAAATTTCACTCCCAGATAGCCCGAAAGCCACACCGGATTGGGCAATTTGGCCATGACCAATGCGGCGGCGGCTCCTTTTATGATAGGTATCTTGGCCTTGATGAACCATAGATTGACCTTCACTCCCAATTCTCCTCCCAGGTACACATACGTCTGCCCCTGGGCATACCAGCCGTCAATCCCCACCACGCCGCTACGGCCCTTGCATTGGGCGTCGCCGTAGTCTTTCATCATGATATCAAAACCGAAGCCGGCCATAAAATTCGCATACAATATAAGGAAAGTAATATCGCCCGTACTTACCTTGAAGTCCATCCCTGTGGCAAAGCCACGTCCCTTGCTCATCATTTCGAGGCTGCGGTTACTGATCTGATCGGCGTCTAATTTCAAAATATCCAGCACTTCCTTAGGTGGCGGCGGCGCTTCGGGTATATTATGTCCTATCATAAAATACCCGCCTGTTTCCACATTCACAATGCCGCCCACCGAGAGTAGGATGCCCAGCTTGTCGTTGGGAGAGCCCATGTGCAGGTACCACTCGTCGGGTTCGATGTGCAGGACGCCCCAGCCGGCCCTGTTTCCGGAGGCGCGCCCGCGCAATAATCCGCCTACAACATTCACGTATAAATCAAAGGTGGCATGCAATGATTGTTGGGTAAAATCATATTGAATCCCCACGGCCGCCGCCAGGTTGGCATTGCTCAGGTCGCGCGAGGAGTCTTTCATTTGTTCCGCCGCTTTACTGGGCTCGTAAAGTTTCCTATCTTCAAGCGCCTTAAATTGATCCGCCCCCAACTTTTTCTCATACGCATTCAATTTACTGAACTTTTCCGTTACAAAATCAGTAATATCACTTACGCCGGGTATCTTCCCTGCAAACTGCGCCGTGCCGAAAAAGCCCATAAAATTAAGGCCCCCATGCTTATTAAAAGCTATTTCAAAAGAAGCCTCTCCCTGCACGGCCGTTTGGCTGCCCACGTTAAACAATACACCGGCCTTTCCCCCCACTCCGCTGTTGGCATCGGGCACATACAGACAGCCTGTGGGCGAAGCCTGCCCATTCATGCCGTCGCGTTTCATGCGGTAAGATACACCGCCGGCAAAACCATTGAGGTTAAAGCCTGTAAACACGGGTATTCCCGTTGTACCAAAAGAAACGCGGCCATCGACGAACCAATAGCGGAACTCCTTGCACCCAAACATCGCCCTGGCCGTTACTTCAAATTCCTTGAGTGCATTAAACGTCAGCCTCAGCGAACCGTCAAAGCCGTCGCCATACACCGGGTCATTATTTTTAATATCAAGGTAGCCCTCTAATGAAAAAGCCCCGGCCACTTTGGCATTAATATTAATTCTGGCCAGGTCGGTCTGTTTATAACGCCAATGCTGTAATGAAGCTTCTTCGTGGCGCTCTGCAGCAATCGACAACTTGGTTCCGCCGGAAAACAGACTGTCTGCCAGGGTAAGCTGTACGCCGAATTGCAGCGCCACCTGATTTCCCGTAGCGTGCAATGCAATTTCATTCAGGGACACGGGGAAATTCGCCAGTTTCATTTCACCCTGATAGCCGAAATACTGCGCGGTAAAATAAGGCGACTGGGTAGACAAAAATAATTCCTGGAATACAATACCATTAAACTGAATGGCTTTTTTCGTAGTGTCCGCCGGATTATTCCCATCCAAATCGGCAGCGATGGACAACTGCCCGTTCAACATGGCTTCAGGCCTGAATGCACCATCCACCACACGCAGCATGACATACGAATTGGAATCTATCTGCGCTTTGGCATGGAATATATCAAAATTTAAGGCATTCATTGTCGCGACTTTCAAATAGTACTCATCGTTGAGGCTGAATTTGGCCTCATAAGCCAACAAGTCCTCCGATACCGGAAGGCCTATCGCTCCGGAGAACGAGGCGTCCTGCCAGGTGTTGGCCATAAAACCAAAGGCAAAACTATTAACGGAAAACCGCCAGCCCGAAGCGCTGCCTTCGTCTATGGACAACAGGTTCACCGCCCTGAACAATCCGCTAATCCCATTATTGTCCAACAACAGGTTCTGCGCAGCAAACGATACTCTTTTCCCGGGACTGTTCCTGTTATTAAAATATTCCGGCAGGGTGATGGAAAAATCTTTGATATACACCCCCCGCCAAAGCGCCATATTTCCGGGGATCAAATACTGTTCATAGCCTTCAGGAAAGGCCATGCTTTGTGCATTATGGTAATCGCTGAAATCAAACACCGCCCGGTCGATATTAAATACAAATCCTTTCAGGTCTTTTACGGCAAAGGGCGGTAGCGTTACATCCAGCAATATATCATTCCAATCGGTCACCACCGTGGTAAAAGAAGTTTTCAGCGTAGTGCCGGGCACAGCTTCCCCGTTCGCATCTACAGGCACAATCAAACCGTCTGAAAATTCCAGATCAGCTGTAATTTTCAATTCTTCAAAACCCTTACAACTAATTTTCATGTAGGTCAGCTCTCCTCCCATACCGGTAGCCTCATTCATATTCCCTTTGAGCGTCAGCACAGCCGTGTTCCCGTTAATGGGAATACTAATATCTCCCAGCAGGGCCAAACGGCCGTTGCCCACAATATTTCCCTCTTTAAACTGAATATCCTGAGCGGCAAAAAACAAGGTTTTTCCCTGGTCGGGAATTTTTACCCGTGCAAAGGCCGACAGCACATAACCGGTAGGCGTCCATTTAGCATGGGTGAACGCTACAATATATTCAATATTGTTNNAGCCATCGGCAAAGCATTTTCCAAATCAACAGGTAACGAGGCTGCATAACGGCCCTGTTCTTCTACCGTTAAAATAGCATTATAAGCCTCCTGCCGGAGGGATACCGCCCCTTCGGCCGCTTGTCCGGACAACACCTGTCCACTCAGGCAAAACAAACCAACAAGTAAAAAAGAAACTAATTTCTTAGTAAACACTCGATAACAACACATCATATTTCCTATATAAAAGCTTATCAATCAGACAAATAAATAAATTATCCATCCAAGCTTCCAATCGCAATCGAGGTTTTATGAGGTTTTAATTTAGATTGTAGACTTGGGAAAAAGGCATCCCAATACAAATGTAAGTATTTTTTTTATTTCCTCCAAACAAAAACGCAACAAAAATGTTAAAAGCTACTTTTTCCCTTTCTTCGCTTTCCGCAGCATTTGCAGTTCTTCGCCCATCTGGTCGTTGATGCCGGAGTTTTCTTCGGCGCGGCGAATGAGGTAAGGCAGGGTTTCTTTCACCGGCCCGTAAGGCATGTATTTCGATACGTTGTAGCCATGACCGGCCAGTCCGTAGGTGAGGTTATCGCGCATACCGTAGAGTTGCGAGAAGGAAATAATGTCGTTGCCCGGCTCAATGCCGCGTTCTTCCATCATGCGCATGAGCAACTCCGTACTTTCCACGTTGTGGGTAGCGGCGCAGAACGATACTTTACCCACGTTATCCATACAAACGCGCAGGCCTTGATTGTAGGAAGCATCCGCCGCAGCTTTGTTCTCCACAATGGGCGTAGGGTAGCCCATGCGTGCGGCGCGCTCGTTTTCCTGCTCGTGGTAAGCGCCGCGCACCAATTTCAAGGCCACCTTGTAGGGCGCCGTATCAATGAGGTGTTGCAGGTAGGCCACGCTCTCTTTGGTATAGAACTGTATGGTGGTATACACCACATGTTTTTCTTTGTTGTATTTCGCCATCATCATCTCGGCAGCTTCATTGATGGCGGGATTGATCCAGGTTTCTTCGGCATCGATGAACATTTTCTTACCCTGTCCTGCGGCCGCACCGCACAAGGCGTCCAGACGTTCCCAAAATTCTTTCCTGGCCTGTTCTTCTTCGGCAGTCAACGGCTCCTTCTTCGACATTTTTTCGAGCAGCGGTCGAGCGCAAATACCGGTAATTTTCACACAGGCGAAAGGCACGTTTTGTTGCTGCCCGGCAAATTTAATGGAGGCCATAATATTCTTCTCTGTCTCTTCCTGCTTGGCTTTCGTGTCGGCCTGCTCGGCAGAGTAATCGGAAATAGCGTTCACACGGCGGCGTGCCAGATCTTCCACTACTTTTTTCGCCTCATCCAGGGGTTCACCGCCACAGAAATGTTTGAAGATGGTTTTTTTGAT
>DBDM01000203.1:490-4010 GCA_002293585.1 Bacteroidales bacterium UBA932 | reverse complement strand
GCCGGTGTCGCGGTTGCAGCGCGACCTCACCGACAGTACGGTGCTGCGCAACATAGGCGTGCCGGTGGCGCACAGCATGATCGCCCTGCGTTCCCTGCTGAAAGGCTTGAATAAACTTATCGTGAATAATGCGGCAATCGAACGCGACCTCGAAGCCAACTGGNNCCATTCTGCGCCGCGAAGGTTACCCTAATCCCTACGAAGCGCTGAAAGCCCTTACACGCACCAACGCCGCCATTACCCGCGACAGCATCCGCACTTTCGTGGAACAATTAGACGTGAACGACAGTGTAAAAAAAGAACTGCTCGCACTGAGCCCTCAAACCTATACCGGATTTTAAGCCATGGCCAAACTGCGCGCCAAAGATACACAAGCCGCCGCCGTGCGCATCCTCTCCGACCTGAAGAAAAAGATATACAAGCCGGTGTACCTGCTCATGGGCGACGAGCCGTACTTCATCGACCTGGTGAGCGACTACATGGCCAACCATATTCTCACGCCCGAAGAACGCGGCTTCAATCAGCTGGTACTCTACGGCAAGGATACCAACGCCGGACAGATCATTGAAACGGCGCGCCGTTACCCGATGATGAGCAACCAGCAGGTGGTGATTGTGCGTGAAGCGCAACAATTGAAGAATTTTGAAGAGCTGGAGGTGTATGTAAAAAATCCGCTGGCGAGTACTATTCTGGTCTTGTGTCTGAAAGGAAAAACGGCCGACAAGCGCAAAGGCTTGTACAAAGCGGTGGAAAAACACGGCGAAGTGCTTGAGACCGTACAGTTTTACGACAATGAAGTGGCCGAGTGGGTAAAAAATTATCTCAAGGAAAAAGGCAGCAGTATTGATGCTGTGGCGGCTGCCGTGCTGGTAGACCATTTAGGCGCCGACCTCAGCCGCATAGCCAACGAGCTCGACAAGCTGTTTACACTGCTGCCCGAAAACAACAAGCACATCACCGCCGAACATATTGAACGGAATATAGGCATCAGCCGCGAATACAATGTGTTTGAACTGAACAACGCCATCAGCAAGCGCGACACGGTGAAAGCCCTCCGCATTGTCGACCATTTTGCCAAAGACCCCAACGACAATCCGCTGGTGATGATCCTGAGCACTATGTTCGGGCATTTTAGCAAGATATTAAAATACCACCTGATCAGCCGCAAGTACCAGGGCAGTGCGCCCCCCAACGAGTTAGCATCGGCGCTGGGCGTACATCCTTTTTTCCTGAAAGATTATGAAGCGGCCACTCGCCATTACCCGGCCGGCAAAACAGTGCAGGTTATCAGCCTGATCCGCGAATTCGACATGCGGAGTAAAGGCTGGGGCAACGGCGCCGCCACCCATGGCGAATTGCTGCGGGAACTGGTTATCCGGATTGTAAACTATTAAAGCAGTGGCGACACAGCGGTTCATAGGTGTCTTTTTCACCCAATACCACCAATTTATCATTGGCCGTCAAACGATGGGAATGGTGCGCCAGATCACCGCAACGCACACAGATGGCGTGAACTTTTGTAACATACTCAGCCATGGCCATTAACAAGGGCATAGGGCCAAAAGGCTTACCGAGATAATCCATATCCAGGCCTGCAATAATTACACGTATACCTTTATTTGCCAATGTTTTACAAACATCTACCAGGTGCATGTCGAAAAATTGGGCTTCATCTATACCCACCACATCCACCTCGCCGGTGAGCAACAAAATGTTACCCGACGATTCCACCGGCGTGGAACGTATCGCGTTGTCGTCATGCGACACCACTTCCGAGGTCGAATAACGAACGTCTATCATAGGTTTGAAGATCTCTACCTTTTGATTGGCGAACTGCGCCCGCTTCATCCGCCGGATCAACTCTTCGGTCTTTCCGGAGAACATTGAACCGCAGATTACTTCTATCCATCCTGATTTTTTTGCACTTTCTAAGAACATCTTGAAAAAATGTTTTATCTTTGTAGTCGGATTATTCTGCTTACAAAGATAAAAAAATATATGATATGCCGAACCAGGGAAATATCAACAATATATTGACGAAACTCTCGGAGATCTTGCAAACATTAAAGGAATGTGAGGATTCGACATTGAATGAGATCAAGCAGATCGAGTCGATGAAGCTGGAGAAGGAAAATCTGACAACACAATTGTCGGATCTTAATAAAGAATTGGAATTGCAAACACAAGTTACTGATGATTTAGAACTTAAACGTCGTAAATTTATTGAAACCCTTGAATCCGAAGAAGCGGCGTTGAGAGATAAGATGCAAAGCATCAAAACGATGGCCGAACAATGGACTATCCCCACAGTAGCCAAAGAACAGGCGGTGAAAAAAGTAAAGGAAGAGAAGGCAAGCGACAAGGAAGAAACCGCCGAAATAAAAAAAGAGAAAAAACCGGCTACCGAACAGCCGAAACCCAAGCCTACGGTATCCGAAAGCATCAGCAATACCGAAACGCTGTTCGCCAAGATACCGGGACGTCCTTCCCTGAACGATAAGATAGAAGCCAAATCCGATATTGTTGAAACGGGTACCCCCATCGGCGATATTGCCAAAGCCATCAGGCTGAACGACCGGCTGCTGTTCATCAAAGAAATTTTTGAAGGCGACGATGAAATGTTCCAGCAAACAGTGGAAAAGTTGAACGGCATGGACAACTTCAATCAGGCCGAGGCGCACATCAAGCAAGTTGCTCCCCACTGGGAACCCAACAGCGAAACGTCCAAGCTGTTCCTGGCTATAGTCCGCCGCCGTTATCTTTAAACCGCCGACATGGCCAAGCTTTTCATCATACCCACCCCCGTAGGCAATCTGGAAGATATGACCCTGCGTGCAGTGCGCATACTCAAAGAGGCCGACTATGTGCTGGCCGAAGATACCCGCACGTCGTCCGTTCTCTTCAAGAAATACGACATTAACACCCGCTTGGTCGCCCACCATAAATTCAACGAGCACCGCACGGTGGAAGATATCGCGGAGCGTATAGCCGCCGGCAGCAACGTGGCGCTCATCAGCGACGCCGGCACACCGGGCATCAGCGATCCCGGCTTCCTCTTAGTGCGCACCTGTGTAGCACGCGGCATTGACGTGGAATGCCTCCCTGGCGCCACCGCCCTCATCCCCGCCTTGGTCAATTCGGGACTTCCCTGCGACCGTTTTTGCTTTGAAGGCTTTCTGCCGCAGAAGAAAGGCCGCCAAACACGCATCGCTCAATTAGCCGGCGAAGAACGCACTATGGTATTCTATGAATCGCCCTACAGGCTGGTGAAAACACTCACGCAACTGTCCGAAGTATTCGGCGCCGACCGCCCGGCCTGCGTTTCACGTGAGTTATCCAAACTGCATGAAGAGAACCGCCGCGGCACCCTCGCCGAACTCGCCGCCCACTACACCGCCCACGAACCCAGGGGCGAAATTGTTCTTATTGTGGCAGGGAAACAATAGAACGCGGATGACGCAGATGTAGCTGATTTTCGCAGATAATACAAAAACGCAAATTAAACGCAGATGACGCAGAT
>DBDM01000203.1:0-465 GCA_002293585.1 Bacteroidales bacterium UBA932 | reverse complement strand
GACGCAGATTGAACGGATTTACACAGGTCTTAAAACATCAAATACCTTGCGCCGGAACTCCGGTTTCTTTCCGAAATTAAGCAACAAACCAACAGTTATATCCGTAGCCTTCAAATAATTTATTAACTGATACTCATGTTCTGCACACAAACTTTCAGCAGCCTTTAACTCCAAAATCAAACAATTATTGACTAAAATATCGGCATAATAGCTGCCCACTTTTTCGGTTTCATAGTATACCTCTATAGCCTTTTGCTGTTCACAAACTAACCCGGCCTTTCTTAATTCTATCAATAAAGCATTTTCATAAACCTTTTCTAAAAATCCGTATCCCAATTCATTATACACCTTGTAAAATGACTTCAATACTATTGCCGTAATATCCTTATGTAATAACATTTTTTCTAATTTAACCGTTCCAATCCGTAATATCCGCGTTCTGTGTTTTAATCCGCAACATCCGCG
>DBDM01000031.1:9487-9889 GCA_002293585.1 Bacteroidales bacterium UBA932 | reverse complement strand
TAATTTCGCCGACGGGCGCAAGCTGCACTACGAAGCCCTGACCACCAAGGGTGCATTTGACGACTACAAAACCTACAGCGGCAACCTGGTGTTTGATATCAACGACAATTTGGATTACATCATCACACCCGAAGGCCGCATCATCAACAACGGCGGCACCTTCACCTGTGAATACCACCTGCGCGACCACACAGGCAGTACCAACGTAGCCTTTTCCCTCCCCTTAGGGGAGGGTCAGGGTGGGGCTGTGCAGGAAAACACCTATTACCCCTTCGGCAGTCCCATAAACAACCTTACGTGGAATGCCCTTACAAATACAAAGAGAAACCCGTTCCTACGAGAAGGGAAAGAGTACATTGATATGTATGGGTGGAATAAATCCGACTTCCTGAACAGGACATT
>DBDM01000031.1:7657-9437 GCA_002293585.1 Bacteroidales bacterium UBA932 | reverse complement strand
TGAAATTTATTGACCCGGATGGGAAAGATGTGAGACTTAGCACAGCTACCAATAAAGCAGGAATAACAGTTGTTACATTTCATGTTACAATGAGTATAAACAATAAGACGCTTTTAAGTAATAAAATAACAGAAAGTCATGCCGCGGGAATTAAATCTCAAATTGAGAAATCATTTTCAGGCTATGATGCAAAAAGTAATACTGAATATAAAACGATTGTGAATTTTGATGAAAACGAAAAAGATTTTGTACTTGAATTTACAAATAAAATAGATGGTGGTTCAATGTTTACCGCAGGACAAGTAGATGAAATAGGTAACACTGATAAAAACAGAATGCAAGTTCGACTTGGAAAGGATATTGATGNNNNGAGCTCATGAATATGGACATACACTTAATCTGAGGCATGGTGGAGATGACAAGAGTATATTAAAATCAAAAACAGAACCTAATTTAATGAATCAAAGTCAATATACAAATAGCACAGAAATTAATACTCAACAATTACAACAGGCTAGAAAAAAAGTAGAAGAAAATCAAAAAAAATAATACTATGCTAAAATTAAAGAATTTAATATTACTTTTTATTCTAATTATAACATCTTGTTCTGATAATAAGAATTTGACACTAATAAAAGGTAAGACTTACGATTTTGAAGTGTTATACTTATACCAAGGTGATAAAAGAGTAATCGGAGATAAATATCGGAATATAGTGTCAGATGATTCTTTGTATATAATGATTGAAGAAGGATTTAAAGAATCTCATGTAATTTTGGAAGAAAATGGAGAAATAGTCTATGATAAAATTGTAAATAGCGAGCAATCTCAAGGACTTGCAGATTGGTTAATTAGAGACATTAAAAAGATGAAGAATGTCGGTTTGAGGGTGGATGCAGGTCCTTTAATTTTTCTCGAAATGATAGATGTTGAATACAATATAATCGGCATAAGCAGAAGTCAAGATAAAATACGAGTTGTGTTTTATAAAAAAGTTCCGATGTATGAATGATAGAGGGCAGTGTACCATTTGGCAGATTTTTCGACGTTCAAAAATTTGTCGCTTATTATTCAGCATATTACGGTGGGTTACGTGTGCAAAATTTTGGTGGAGCAATCCACCTTTTTTGTATATTGCGGTGTGGAAAATGGCGTAAAATCAAGTTTCTTTCCAACGTAGTGTACCATTTGGCAGATATTGCTTATAATCAACAGAAAAATAGTTATTTATGAATTGTCATTATTGTAATAATGTTTGTGTTAAATCCGGTAGCCGGAAAGGTGTTCAGCGTTACCGCTGTAAATCATGCAAAAAATATCAGCAGGCTGCTTATGCAAAATTTCGCATAGTACAGGAGAAATATGATTGGGTAGTGAAACTGAACAATGAGGGTTGCGGTATCAGTAATATCGCCCGCTTGCTGCAAATAAGTAAGTCGAGTGTGCAGCGCGTTATTGAACGTATGGCCGCCAGGCTGCCAATACTGCCGCCCAATGAAACCGGACAAAGCTATGAGATAGACGAGTTGCGCACCTATTGTGGGGACAGGAAAAATGAGTTGTGGTTGATATATGCCATCAACAGAAAAAGTAAACGCATCATTGATTTTCTCGTTGGCCGGCGCACCAAAGAAAATATATCGAAAGTGTTGTTCACATTACAGGAACTACGGCCAAAATATATTTATTCCGACGGGTTAAACATCTATACAAGCCTTATCAGTAAATCCATTCACAAAATTTATTTGCATTGCACCAATTATATTGAGCGTAAAAACCT
>DBDM01000031.1:0-7605 GCA_002293585.1 Bacteroidales bacterium UBA932 | reverse complement strand
TGTATTGCTGTGCAGCATAGAGTTACAGGGAATTTTAGTATATTTGTGGAATGAAGTCGGGCCTTAACATATTATTTTTCATTTTCGCCCTGTTTGTTGGCACGGCGGCTACGGCGCATGAAGTGTCAAGCATCAGCACAGCCTATCTGTGGANNTTATTTTTCATTTTCGCCCTGTTTTAGCTATATTTGCACCTGAATTTTAAAAACTTAAAAAATAGAACTATAAAATTACATGAAAAGAATAACAGCTCTTGTGGTGGCGGTGTGCAGCCTGTTGTTGGCAGCCAATGCGCAAACGGACAATGAACACGGAAAATTTTGGTTGGGTGGTAGCGTGGGCTTCAACGTGACAAAAGAAAGCTCTAATTATAGTTCCGATGAGAAAACAACAGCGGCAACCTACAAACTATTGCCGGAATTTGGCTATAATTTTTCTAAATACTGGGCGTTGGGCGTTAGTGTTGGCTATTCGCATGAGGAAGAATGTACGTATATGTCGATGGTTTCAATTTCCAGTGCACCTTCCAGTGGTTTTAATACCCCCAACGTATTATCTAAAACGCCGTGGTATAAAGAAACAATAACAGGCATTAATGTGGATATCTTCACCCGTTTTTCTTTTCTACAGGGAAGTCTCGGAAAGCTTTTTTTGGATGGCGGTATNNGAAGGTAGAATCATTATTGGGTGGCTATTTTTCCTATCTGTTAGGCGACGGCTATTCGCATGATGATTCGGTTACTATTCAGTCGTACGCCATAGGCATCAGGCCGGGGGTGTGGGTAAATGTCACCCGTCATATTGCGCTTACGGGCAAATTTGGTTTTTTGGGCTATCAATACCGGTCGGAGCCGGAAGGTGAAGGCAGTACTTATGGCTTAGACCTTGATATGAGCCAGTTCCAGATAGGGGTAAATATTGTTTTATAATACTTTATTTTGATATATGGCTATGAGAAAGACAGTGCTTTTTGTACTACTGTTGTGTGGTTGGACACTGGTTGCCCATGCTCAAATTACGGATAAATTTTGGATGGGCGCCGGCTTTGGATTCAGTGTAAAGGATGACGAAGGGCAGAAAGCCGTTACGTATAAACTACTGCCGGAGTTCGGCTATAATTTTTCCAAATATTGGGCGCTGGGGGTTGGTGTTGGGTATTCATACGAGGAGGATTATATACAGACAGTTGTTGATAGTTATCCTTTATTGTGCGAACAAATAACAACAGGTATTCATTTGTCTGTATTTGCCCGTTTTTCTTTTCTACAGGGACGTCTTGGAAAACTTTTTTTAGATGGTGGTGTTCAATATATGTGGGGGAAAATAAAAATCGATGGACATAGTTCTGAAGTCAGAGTTGAAGACCAATGGGCGCGTTATAATTCATATAATCATGATAGCAATACCAAGTATGCTGCCATTGGCATAAGGCCGGGTATATGGATAAATATTACGCGTCATATTGCACTTATGGGAAAATTTGGTTTTTTGGGCTATCAATACCAAAAAGTAGAAGGTAGTGGCTCAGGTTTTTCTTATCGTTTTCTTAACGGTTCTGAGAGCTATCGACCATACTACTATGGTGGCGATAATAAAACCATTACTTCTTATGGCTTAGACCTTGACATGAGCCAGTTTCAAATAGGGGTGAATTTTACGTTTTAAGCAGTGGAATATATATCTATGAAAAAAAATAAAATTATTTTAGGCTGTTTACTGTTGCTTGTCGCCCCTGTTACGCAGGCGCAGCAGTTAAGCGTCAAGCCATACCTGGCGTATCATCATGCTGTGACGTCGCAAGCAGAACCTGTATTTCATCTCATTCCTTTTCATATTCCTTCTTATCATTCTACGGGTCCTTATATATATGCAGCCAGTGCGCATAGTGAAGATTTTACCTTGGCCAATGGGGTAGAATGCGGCCTCACTGTAGATTACAGGTTCCCCAGTCAGTTGGGTGTTGAGTTGGGAGTGGGCTACTTTTTTAGTACAAAGACTTATTTTGAGCATAATAAACAGAGGAGACAAATCCTTCATATGCCGGTATTTTCTGTCGATTGGAATTACAGATCTATTGCCATACGCCCTATGTTCAGCTATGCTGTGGTGAAAGGAAAATCTACATTTATTGGTAAGGCCGGACCGGTTATTCACATAGCCACTGCTACGATGAATACGACACTTCCATATAGAGGCCAAATATCCAGTGATTTTAATACATCTATGTTACCGGGAGAAAAAGGGTCTGCCGGTACTTTTGGTACGCGAGCAAATTGGGGGTATGCATTAGGCTTGGAATATAGTTATCAATTGTTTCAACGACTAAGTTTCGCGGTGGAATTGGGATTTGAGCAATACCGTTACACGCCGGGCAAAGCGACGGTTGAGTACGATGATTATTACTATGGACGACAAACTCATAACATTATCTATGTCGACGAATATGCTCCTCCGGCAAACTCATTGTATGGACAAGAGGGACGGTATGAGCGGGGAGAAACTTATTACAAATTGAAAGAGTCGGTGTTGTTTAGTTCTATCTCTTTTGGAATGGCTGTTAAATATAATTTGTGGAAAAAATGAAAAAATATATATTGCTTTGTTTATTGTGTTGTTGCTTTCCTGTATTGACGTATGCCCAGTTTTACCTGAAAGGCTATACGGGCTATGCGTTGTCGACCGGAACTGAAAAATTGACTTCGGAAGAAGGGATCAGGGGGTGGATTTCAGGAGGGGAGGACTATCGTCAGGACTATGGCGATACTCACNNTCATTCATGGAAATATGGCCAAGGCGTTAATCTTGGCCTGGCTGTAGGGTACAAGCTAAATCAACATATAGCGGTTGAAATCACCGGCAACACACAGGTCTTTACAACCTTTCTTCATTCAACAGCATATCAATGGAGCTTTACTTATGAGCCGGAAACCGTATCTTTTTCCTGGTATGCCTATGGTTTTTTTGGTGATTTGGAGTATACCAACACCCTATTTCAGGTATCGCCCCAAGTGGTTTTCACCTCTACTCCTTACCGGCAATGGACTTTCTACCTCAAGGGCGGCCCCGATTTTCTGTGGGTAAAACATGAAAGAACAACTAAGAGCATAGCCACAACCTTTGACAGTCCTTATTTTGGTGTGATTTACGATCCTTCTATATTATACACTACCGAATATACCGGGAAGATGAGCATAGGCGTGCAGTGTTCGTTCGGAACGGAATATAAACTCTCGGAAAGGCTTGCCCTGTTTGCGGAATTAACAGCGGTATTTGCAAGATATACGTTTACAAAGGAAAATATTTTGCGGTATGAAATAGACGGTGTAGATTCGCTGTCCCAATTGGAGTCCACTACATCTGATCGTGAAACCAAGCCGCTATTCAATCATACGGGCATCAATGTGGGGGTAAAGTACAGTTTGTAAGTTTGTCATTCCAATTTCTTTTTGTTTTAAAATTTTGTGTTATATAAAATTTTTGTATTATCTTTGTAACACGTTTTAATAAAATCGTGTTACATGAAAAAAGAAATACTACTGTTGGCCTTATCCTGCCTATGCTCCGTAATGGCTGTGGCGCAAAATGAAGAATCCTTATTGCCTGATACTGTAAGCAATGCAACAGTCCGCCTTGACGAAGTGGTGGTGACGGGAACCCGTGTGCCTGTTCCGCGCGATGTGATCCCTGCTCCGGTGAGCGTGGTGCACCGCCATACCATAGAACGTAGTGAAGAAACGGCTTTACTTCCCGTGCTCATGCAGCAGGTGCCGGGGCTTTTCGTCACCTCCCGCGGGATGGCGGGGTACGGTGTGTCCGGCGGTTCGGCCGGCGGCATCAATATGCGCGGATTTGCCGGTGGTTCCGGACAGGTGCTTGTCCTTATCGACGGGCACCCGCAATATACTACCATCTACGGACACCCTGTTGCCGATGCTTATACCGCATCGGATGCGGAACGTGTGGAGGTTTCGCGCGGTGCGGCCTCCATCCTTTATGGGGCGAGCGCCATGGGGGGCGCCATCAATATCATCACCCGCCGTGCCACGGAGGATGGAAACAAGTTGTCGGCAAGGGTAATGGGCGGTTCCTACGGCACGCAGCGCTACTCCCTGACGGACACCTATCGTAGCGGCCGGTTTTCGGGCGTTGTCAGCGCTAATTACGAAAGAACGGACGGTCATCGCCCAAATTCCGAGTTTGATTCGTGGACAGGATTTGCCAAGTTGGGTTATGAGCTATCGGAAGCGTGGAATATTACAGGGAATGTAAACATTGCAAAGTCCAAAGCCGAGGTGCCGGGAATGGTCGATAATCCGTTGTTGGACGGGACAACCGACGTGTTGCGCGGTATGGCCGGGCTTTCTGTGGAAAATAATTACGGCAAGACAAGAGGTGCGGTGAATTTCTACTATAACTGGGGCGACCACGTAATTAACGATGGATATTATGCAGGCGGCACACCCCGTCCGTACCTGTTCAACTCCACGGACTATATGGGCGGTGTAAATATTTACCAGTCGGTGAATTTGTTCGAAGGGAATACGCTTACAGGCGGCTTCGACGTGAAACTGTACGGCGGTAATGCTTATCGTAATCCGGAAACGGAAATATATGCCGATCACGTTAAACTGAATGAAGTGGCGGGATATCTTCTTGCCCAACAACAGTTCGGAAAGTTGATGCTGGAGGCGGGAGTGCGTCTGGAAAATAATCAACTCTACGGAACCGAGTGGGTGCCGCAGGCAGGCATGTCGTTCAAGGCCGCCGAACGGACGAGCTTGAAGTTTTCGTTCTCCAAAGGTTTCCGTTCTCCCAATATACGGGAACTGTATATGAATTTTTTCCCGGGTGGCCCGAGCAATCCCGACTTGCTGCCGGAGCGCAGTTTTAGTTATGATTTCACCGTGTCGCAGGGACTGCTCGGTGACCGTATGTCGATGGAGTTGACGTTGTATTATATCGAGGGCGATAATATGATCGCCGTTGTTCCGGTGGACGGGATGCGCAAAAATATGAACACGGGCAGGTTTGCCAATAAGGGTGTGGAGCTCGGCATGAATTACCGGCTGCTGCATAATCTTGCAGTGAATGCTAATTACAGCTATCTCAACATGGAAAATGTGATTACGGGTGCGCCGCGGAATAAGTTATATGCAGGAGTGGTTTGGAGTCCCGGCAAATTCACGCTAAGCGCCGGAGCGCAGGTGATAGATGAACTCTACCTTGTTACCGGCGACACTCCGCTGACGACAAACTATACGCTGATAGATGCACGGGTGGCTTATCGTCCGTTGAAATGGCTGGAAGTTTTTGTTAAGGGCGATAACCTGTTGGGCAAACAATATGAAACAATGGCCGGTTATCCGATGCCGGGAGCGGTAGTTATGGGAGGGTTATCCGTTCATTTATAAATTAATCGGCGCGGCTCATGACCAATTTGGCATGCTTGATGCCTTTGATGGTGCTGAGCCGGTCGGACAGTTCGGTGAGGCGGTGGGCTTCGCCCGTTACCGTCACAACGTGCATGCAGTTATTGCCGTTGATGTAATATTGGCCCGAAGAGAGTATGACATCCGTGTAGTTCAACTGTAGAGCGGCTATTTTGACGGGGATCTCTTTTTTATCCCGGTCGTACATGATAATGATGGTGCCGGCAACAATATTGTTGCACTGCCATTTTTGTTCCGTGATGTATTTGCCGATCAAAAAACCGATGGCCTGCGAGCGATTGGCAAAGCCGTTATCGTTGGCATACTTGTCCAATTCTTCCAGTAATTCATCCTCGAGGGATACTCCGAAACGTTTTAAAGCCATAAATTATTTTATTTATTTTTCTTCCCGTCAATAGCCAGCAGCACGCCCAGCGCCACACTGAGCAGCGCTGCGAAGAGCACCCGCCATTCGTCCGGCAACATAAAAGTGATGGTGTGGGCGGGGTACCAGAAGAAAGGAATAGTTTTTTTAAATACGAACGACCACTGCACTTCCCAGTTCATTTCGCGGAATGAGGCGGTAATGTCGATAGGGTGCAAAAAGCAACGCATGCTGCCGTTGTAGCNNGCAATGTGCATGTCGGTGATTTTATGGAACGACATGAATACCGGTGCGAAGATGGTGTTCATGGTTACGCTCACACCAAAAGCTACCGCTAATTTCTCCCATGAAAACTCCGGTGCGGCAAAAGCCAATTGCGCATTCGTAAGGCCTAATGATGTGAGCAGGGCGGGAGCGCCTTTACTGAAAATCACGAAAGCCCACGCAATCACAATGCCGAACAATCCCCATACGATAGCGCGTGGGAGCAGTCCGAAATGTGCTTGTGTCCACCTGCCTGTCCGCAGTCGCAGGGCAATCACTTCACCCAGCGTGGCCAGCACGGCGAATTTAAGGAAGTTGAGAAGGATAGCAGACATATTAAGTTACAAATTATGGGTAAAAGGGTCAAAGGTGAAGGGTGGAAGGGTGAATACGACCTTTATACCCTTTACCTTTTTACCTTTTCACCTTCTATTTTTCTACCNNGTCTCTTAGTCTCTAATCTCTCAGTCTCTCGTCTAATTCTCCATTAATTTTTTATACTTAAACCGCTTCGGCGTTACGTCGCCTAAGCGTTTCTTTTTGTTCTCTTCATATTCGGTGTAGTCGCCCTCGAAGAACACCACTTTGGAATCGCCCTCAAAGGCTAAAATATGCGTGGCTACACGGTCGAGGAACCAGCGGTCGTGCGAGATAATTACGGCGCAGCCGGCAAAGTTTTCCAAGCCTTCTTCCAAAGCGCGGATGGTATTTACATCCACGTCGTTGGTAGGTTCGTCGAGTAGCAGCACATTGCCTTCCTCTTTCAATGCTAATGCCAGGTGCAGGCGGTTGCGTTCGCCGCCGCTGAGGATGCCGCATTTCTTTTCCTGATCGGCGCCGGAGAAGTTGAAGCGCGACACGTAGGCGCGGGCGTTCACTTCGCGGTTGCCTAAGCGTATGAGGTCGCTGTTCTCAGAAATAGTTTCATAGACTGTTCTGTCGGGATCGATTTTGCTGTGTTGCTGGTCGACGTAAGCGATCTTTACGGTTTCACCCACATCGAAAGTGCCTGCGTCCGGTTTTTCCAGTCCCATAATGAGGCGGAACAGCGTGGTCTTACCGGCGCCGTTAGGGCCGATCACGCCAACGATACCGGCAGGCGGCAGTTTAAAATTCAAGTCGTCGAATAATAATTTCTCGCCGAAGGCTTTTTTCATGTGTTGGGCGTCGATCACCTTGTCGCCGAGGCGCGGCCCGTTGGGGATAAATATTTCGAGTTTTTCTTCTTTTTGCCGGCTGTCTTCGTTCAGCATTTTTTCATAAGCGCCGAGGCGGGCTTTGGACTTGGCCTGCCGCGCTTTGGGCGACATGCGCACCCATTCCAGCTCGCGTTCTAATGTTTTGCGGCGTTTGCTCTCCTGCTTTTCTTCCTGTTGCAGGCGTTTGGCTTTCTGGTCGAGCCATGAGCTGTAGTTGCCTTTCCAGGGAATACCTTCGCCGCGGTCGAGTTCCAGTATCCATCCGGCCACGTTGTCGAGGAAATAACGGTCGTGCGTTACGGCAATCACCGTGCCCTTGTATTGTTGC
>DBDM01000042.1:1290-5288 GCA_002293585.1 Bacteroidales bacterium UBA932 | reverse complement strand
AAAGGTAAAAAGGTAAAAAGGTAAAGGGTGTGAAAACTAATGAATGCGTACCCTTCACCTTTTACCCTTCCACCCTTTACCCTAAAACCTGTAAGCCACACCCGCTGATATGAGCAGTCTGCTCCATCCCCCACCGCATATTTTATACTTCAATTCACCGTTGATGATGAACTTGTCGCTCACCGGCACATCAATACCGCCGCCGAGGTTAAAACCGAACTCCGTGGCGGAAGCGCTGTCGGCATAGCCGCCGAATGGGCCTAAATCTAAGTCGTAGCTTACCGTAGTGCCCAACATACTCAATCCTGCCAACGGATAAATAGTTATTTTATCGCTTATGGAGAATAGCCAATGTGCATTCACGCTCGCATCCCACATGCTCAGGAAGTTTTTCTTGAAGAAATAAGTAAACGAGCCTTCGAGACGGAGAGGATCCATGACATTGTATTGAAACTTCGCACCGATACCGAAATTACTGAAGCTATTGCCGGTACCGAACACCGCATTGGCGCCCACAGCCATATCGCCTGCTTGCTGCGCATTGGCGGTCATACTCATTGTTAATGTTGCAATTATTGCAATTACTGTTGTTCTAAGCATACTTTTCATAAGGTTTAAATTTTAAGATTAATAAAGTTGGTTATTTGCGTTGATATCATTACTCTACCACCGTAAAGACGGGGTTGCTTTTCAGTGCATCATAATACTGTTGATAAGTGATGGCCTCACCTATGTCCGGGGTCTGTATAGCACACAATCTTCGAACCTTCCACACATTTGCCCAGCGCGCTCATCTTGCTCTTCGCCCCCTGCGTGAAATTAGCAAGGTTGCCGGGGAGCGTACCATCGTCGCCCTCACCGTCTTTTTTGTCGCAGGATACAACGGCCAATCCGATGGCCAGCGCTGTCATTACTATTCGCGCGCCTGACAAAAAGGCGTTCTTACTCTTGGAAAAATTGAAAGTTTTCATACTCGTGTTTTTTTACGTTTATTAATTAATCTATGAATTATTTTTACTACCCTCCGGCGGCAATATGATGTTTTCCTCCATACTTTCCTGTACCTTGCGAAACTCTTGCTGCGCCTGCTCTATATTGCGGAGTGTGCGCTCAATAGCTTGCATATCTTTGCTTGGAATAAAAACGACACGATCGTCATCGGGCAAATCCGGTTGTTTTTCTTTATCTTCCATTTTCTTATTCCTTATTTAATTTCATGCTGCAAANNAATCCTTTTTAATTTCATGCTGCAAAATTGGGAAACGGAAAAACAGTATTTTACCCCCATAATGAGGGGATTTTGTTTTCTACCATAGAAAACCCCCACTGTGGGGGGAGATGGAATTGAATTTATTCACTACTTTTGTAGTACTGAAAAACATGTATTGCCGAATGAAAAAAACAACTGTTATCTTGATCATTTTCATGGCTGGATTAACAGCCTGCAATTCCGGGCACAAGCAAGACACCATCACGCTCGACGCCTTATTGCACATGACCTCGGTGGAAAGCGCCGACTTGGATACCCTTGCTATGTTGGCGGACGGATATATAGCCGCGAACAACCGGGCGGAAGCCGTAAAAGTATTTCGCAAAATGGGTAAGATCAATCGCGAATCCAACAATTTTATCGAAGCCATCAAATACCATCACATGGCCCTGGAATTGGCCGAAGCTATCGGCGATGAAGATGAAATTATACTCGGTCTCAACCAGATCGGAACGGACTACCGCCGTATTGCCGCCTACGAGGAAGCCACCACCTACCACTATCGCGCATTGAAGCGTTGCGAACAATACGGTGGCGCACCCGATTTCGCACTGAAACATAAAGTGATGTCGTTGAACGGGATTGGTAATATTTACCTTAAGTTGAATAATTTGAATGAAGCGGAATCGATACTTCGCCGAGCGCTCGAAGGAGAAACACAACTGAAAAGCTATCTCGGCATGGCGATCAATTACGCCAACCTCGGCTCCATATTTGAAGCGCGGCAGCAATATGATTCCGCGCGGGTTTACTACGAACGTTCTATGGAATACAACCGGCGCGCCAACTCGCGGCTCGGAATATCACTTTGCCATAATCACTTCGGGCGTTTAGCCGAAGCAAAAGGTGATTATGTCACTGCCTTGCGCGAATACCATGCGGCGTATAGTATTATGGACAAAACGGCCGACCGTGTGCAGTGGCTTAAAGCTTGTCTTTCAATTGTCCGTGTAAACATTACCATAGGCGACATGGACGCTGCCGCCTTGTACCTGAGCCGTGCGGAAGAAACATCACTCAAATTGAAGGCCAACGACCATTTAGCCACGATGTACGACCTGAAATACCGCTACTTCGAGAAAAAGGGCGATTTCCGGCAGGCCTTAAAGAATTATATTACGGCTAAATGTTATGCCGACAGCACGTTGAACCTGCGCAATGTTAATCACATCAACGATTTGCGCGTGCTCTATGAAACCGAGAAAAACGAACTTAAAATTGAGGCTATGGAAGAGCGGCAGCAATTTACAGTCTGGTTAGGTATCACCGGAGGACTATTATTGCTGTTGATCTTGATATTCTTTATTATCCGGCAGCGCCTGGCGGTGAACAAACGCAAATTGGCGGAACAACAGATCAAACAACTGGAACAGGAAAAACAGTTGATCGCCACACAGGCCGTACTCGACGGCGAAGTGCAGGAACGTACCCGCTTGGCCTGCGACCTGCACGACAGTCTGGGAAGCATATTAGCCGCCGCTAAATATAATCTGGTCGACATAAAAAAAATATCCCTGCTTGGCGAAGAAGATATGAAACGTTATCAAAAAGTAGTAAGTCTGTTGGACGACTCCATGAATGAGATGCGTCGTGTGGCGCACCACCTGATGCCCGATTCACTTTCACGCATCGGCCTGAAACAATCGGTAGCCGACTTTTGCAAGACTATTCCTATCGTGAAATTTTCGTATTATGGCGACGACACGCGCTTCAACCCTAAATTGGAAGTGATGGTTTACCGCATTTTGCATGAATTGGTGACCAATGCCATAAAACATGCCAAAGCAGAAAGTATTTTTGTGCAGATTGTCCGCGAATCCGACCGCATTGCCATCAGTGTGCAGGATAACGGCTGCGGTTTCGACCCAACGGCAGAATCTAAAGGTATGGGACTGCGTAATATCCGCGCCCGCGTGGAATCCTGCAAAGGTAATCTGGATATAGATTCCCAGCCCGGCAAAGGAACAGGAATAAGAGTAGAGTTGAAAATATGGTAAAAGTAGCGATCATAGATGACCACAAGATAGTTGCCGACGGACTGGAACGGTTGATCAACGAATCCGGGGCCGTCAGTGTTACCGGAAAAGCCTATTCGGTGGACGAATGCCGGAAACTCCTAAAAACAACGCCGCCCGACGTGCTGCTGCTCGACATTAGTCTGCCCGACGGCAGCGGCATTGAGCTCTGTCCGGAAATCAAACGGAAATATCCGCAGGTGAAGATCCTGATGTTAACCAGCTATAGTGAGCTGGCTACGATCACGCATGCTTTAGACGCCGGCGCCGACGGCTATATGCTGAAAAATTCCATGCCGGAAGAAGTCTTGGAAGGCATTCGCGTAACGGCGAGCGGCGGGCGTTTCCTGTGCGATCATGTGAGCAATTTATTGCAAAACCATGAAAAATATTCGCCGGAATTTACCCGTCGCGAATTGGAAGTACTGCGTTACATCAAGGAAGGATTGACCAGCGCCGAGATCGCCGACAAGCTGTGCCTGGGCTTTGAAACGGTGCGCGGCTACCGTAAAGACCTTTATGTAAAACTGAACGCTCACAGCACCAGGGAATTAATAAGCAAAGCCGTAGAAATGGGACTGATATAACCCGGCTTGCCCTCACTTTTCATACAAATAACTAAAATTAACATTCATTAACGAATCTAATTCGTTAATACTGAACTTTTTTTGTATATTTGTAGAAAATAGCGCTTAATTATTTCATCACTTAAA
>DBDM01000042.1:0-1204 GCA_002293585.1 Bacteroidales bacterium UBA932 | reverse complement strand
AGGAACTTCAGCTCAATGGACAAATCTTAATTATGATGGGAAAGTGATTATTATTAACAGCAAAGAAGCCCTGGAAGGCTATATTGAGTGTACGGGTGGAAGTAACTATCCCGAAATTGATTTTTCTAAGTATACTTTACTATTAGCGAGTGGTACTACACCAAATGGAATTTCGTCTATGTCTAAAAGTCTTCAGCAATTTTCAACAAGATATGTGCTGAATGTTAAACTGTCTTTGAATGATGAAGTAATTACGCAACAATGGTGCACTGCATTTATAACAAGTAAGCTAAATGATAAAAATAGCATTGAATTAGATGAAGTTTTTTCACAGCTTGCAATTGTTCGCAATTCGGATGCATGTGGATATCTCATTCATATGTGGACAGGAAACCTCGGACATTATCATGATATGATTTATACGCCGGATGTTTTGTCGGATGAGTATAGGAGGGATGGTCTTAAAGTAACAGTAGTCTATCGTTTTTTAGATAAAACATATTCTTGCAATAATGGCGGAATTCGTAAAGTTATTAATGTTATTAGTATAGAAAGAATATGAAAAAACTATTTTCGCTACTTTTAATGCTAAGTATTGTATTTGAGGGATTGTATGCTCAAACGAGAGTTACGGGTGGTTTTCCAATCAACATAACAGCAGCACCGTGGCAGGTAATTCTGAAAGTGGGTAATACCTATGCTTGTGGTGGAAGTATTATTGCTCCTAATTTTATATTAACGGCCAAACATTGTGTCAATGGAGTTTCTCCTCATTCTATACAAGTGGACGCAGGTATTACATGTAAAGATGAGACCAATAATAGTAATGTGTTTAACGTTTCAGAAATAATACTCCATCCGACATTAGATGTTGCTCTTTTAAGATTATCAAGAGATATTGCTTATAATAACAGTAAACAAGCTATAGATTATTTAAATTCTACTGATCCTATGTATTNNTTTTACATCAATTATTTTGCTATTATCTTGCCATGTCAGCTATGGTCAAATAAGTACATTAGAAGAACCGATAAGTTTTAAAACAAATGCTCCCGCTTTACGTACAAACGAAAGAACAGTGAAATCGTTCGCTTCGCTTGACATGAAGAAAATTGAACAAGAAGACAAAGATGCCGAAGCAAACGGAATACCGCCCCGCTTTGGCTATAGGCATGAAGTAAATTATAATTTAGAAAACTCAGGA
>DBDM01000143.1 GCA_002293585.1 Bacteroidales bacterium UBA932 | reverse complement strand
GCCTATCCAGGGCTTCGCTACCACCCTTGTTGTGGGTATCATCACTTCGTTGATCACCTCTATTTTTGTTACACGATTGATGTTCGAAGCGAGCCTGTCGCGCGGCAAAAATATCAGTTTCTCCAATAAATGGACGGAGAATTTCCTCGCGCATACGAAATATGATTTCATGAAAGTGCGCAGGTATACTTACATGCTTTCTATGGCCATCACGGTAATTGCATTGGCTTTCGTTTTCACTAAAGGCTTTAGTTACGGTGTGGACTTCACCGGCGGCCGTACCTATGTGGTGCGCTTTGACCGGCAAGTGTCGCTCAATGATGTGCGCAACGCTTTGCAACAGGAATTTGAAGGCGCTACCGAAGTAAAACAATTCGGCGCCGAAAGCCAGGTGAAAATTACAACCACCTTCATGATCAACGACGAATCGTCGGCTGCCGACAGTTTGGTGGACGGTAAATTATATCGTGCTTTGAACGGATTTTTCAGAGACGGCATTTCGCATGACGACTTCTTGTCGACATTGCAGAACCCCAATGGTATTGTCAGCTCCGAAAAGGTAGGGCCTACCATTGCCGATGACCTGAAACGCGATTCCGTGCTGGCCGTGGTCATTGCCCTGTTGGCGATTTTCCTTTATATAGCCATGCGTTTCCGCAACTGGTATTGGGGCTTGGGCGGCTTGGTGTCCATTGTGCATGACGCCATTGTGGTTGTAGGTTTTTATTCGATATTCTCCGGCCTCCTGCCGTTCAGCTTGGATGTCGACCAGACCTTCATNNATCTTTGACCGTATCCGCGAATACCGTATTTTATACCCTAAGCGCGATCTGCACGGCAATATCAACGAGGCGTTGAACAGTACCTTGTCGCGTACGTTGAATACCAGCGGTACCACCCTTGTGGTGCTGGTGATGATCGCTATTTTCGGCGGTGAGGTGATCCGCGGTTTTGCCGTAGCGCTGTCGATAGGTGTGGTTGTCGGTACGTATTCGTCGATATTCCTAGGAACGCCTATCGTATACGACTTCTACAATCGCCGTGAGAAAAAAGAAATAGCTCCTAAGTACAATAAAAAATAGCCTTTGGAAACCGTCAGGAACATTTTTAAGATAGGCTACGGACCTTCCAGTAGCCATACGATGGCCCCCCGCAGGGCGGCCGAACTGTTCCGGTTTGCCAATGCTACAGCGGTAAAGTTCAATGTAACCCTTTACGGCAGTTTAGCCGCTACGGGAAGGGGACACCTTACCGATAAAGCTGTTCTGGATGTTTTTGGGGCTGATAATGTCAATATTATATGGGAGCCGAAGGTATTCCTTCCGCAGCATCCCAACGGGATAAAATTTGAGGCCTTAAACGCAGAAGGGCAAGTGTTGAGCGACTGGACTACTTTCAGCATCGGCGGCGGCGATCTGAGCGACACGGGTGAGCGCCGAAAAGGTGCGGATATTTATCCCATGTCGACAATGTCCGACATTTTGAAGTGGTGCCAGCAGAACGGCCGTACTTTTTGGGAATTTGTCGCCCTGTATGAAGAGGCCGATATCTGGGATTATCTGGAAGAAGTCTGGAATGTAATGAAGACCGCTCTGACACACGGTTTGGAAGAGGAGGGGGTACTGCCCGGCGAACTGCACCTGCCGCGCAAAGCAGCTGCTTTTTATACGCGGGCTAAAAGTTTCCAGGGTATTCTGCAACGCCGTTCACTGGTGTTTGCTTATGCGTTGGCCGTGGCCGAAGAGAACGCCGCCGGCAATAAGATCGTTACGGCGCCTACCTGTGGTTCCTGCGGTGTGTTGCCCTCGGTGTTGTATAACTGTAGTGTGAATTATGAATTTTCGGATAAGAAAATTCTCCGCGCCTTGGCCACTGCCGGCCTGATAGGCAATATTATTAAAGAAAACGCTTCTATTTCCGGCGCCGAAGTGGGCTGCCAGGGGGAGATCGGCTCCGCCACCTCCATGGCTTCCGCCGCGGCGGTGCAATTGTTCGGCGGCACTGTAGCCCAAGTGGAATATGCTGCTTCCATTGGCATGGAACACTTTTTGGGGTTGACCTGCGACCCGGTGTGCGGGTTGGTGCAGGTGCCCTGCATTGAGCGCAACGCCTTTGGCGCCGCCCGTGCTATGGATGCCAATATGTACGCCATGCTCGCCGACGGCCATCATTTGATCAGTTTTGATGTAGTGATCGAAGCGATGAAACGTACCGGCCACGATATCCCCCGGCTCTACAAAGAGACGGCGGAGGGCGGATTGGCCGCGTTAATGGAGAATGATTAAAATTGAGAACATAGAAAAATCCTTCGGGAGCCTGCAGGTGCTCAAAGGCATCGACGCGGCCATTAACAAGGCGGAGGTGGTGGCTATTGTGGGCGCCAGCGGAGCGGGGAAAACTACCTTGTTGCAAATTATGGGCACGCTGGGGCGTCCGGACACCGGCAAGGTGTGGATCAACGGCACGCCGGTGTTCGACCTGAATAACCGCCAGCTGTCGGATTTCCGCAACCGCCACATTGGTTTTGTGTTTCAATTTCATCATTTATTGCCCGAATTTACGGCCTTGGAAAACGTAGGTATACCTGCCTTGATTGCCCGGCAATCGCGTACGCAGGCCGAAAACAGGGCGAAAGAATTGCTTGATTTTTTAGGACTGAAAGACCGTCTCCACCATAAGCCTGCCGCATTGAGCGGCGGCGAACAGCAACGGGTGGC
>DBDM01000101.1 GCA_002293585.1 Bacteroidales bacterium UBA932 | reverse complement strand
TCACATACGCTATATTATCAGAATTCAACAAACGTTATATGCCGCTGTTGTATAGAAGGTTGCAAGTGCAAAGGACGAAAAATCGGTAGCTGAAATATTTATTTATTATTTGTGATTTACTATTAATCAAATTTTCAATTCTCCGTCATTGCGAGGAACGAAGCAATCAATTTTCAATTTTTCCCACCCTTCACCTTTCCACCTTTCCACCTTTCACCCTCTATGCTTTTCGGCGCAGCAAGCAGCATTTTGTGCGCGGGGCTAGGGTATCCGACATTTACTAATTCGTAAATTCAAAATTTGGCGATTTGGAGAAAAAGTTATACCTTCGCATTGATGAACTTTTGAAATCCGCCACGATGCAAACCCACTTAGGACACGTTAAAATTATGTCTAAGGAAGAACAGGAACAGTTAAAAACCAAGTATTATAACGAGGCCATTCGTTATATGAACAACGCTAAAGATGTGCTGCAAAAAGCAGGCAAAGAAAATGGCCGCTACAAAGATCCGAAGTATGTGAAAATGGCTTGCGGCACTGCTTATAATGCGGTGCTCCTCGCGCTTAACGGATGGCTGTTGCTTAAAGGCGTTGAAAGAAAAAAAGGGCGGAAATCCATTGAGTATTATTGTTCGGAAATCGCAAAGATCGACAAAAAATTATTGGCTACTTTGGATGATGTCTATCACACTTTGCATTTGGATGGTTATTACGACGGCGTAACAAATGTTAAAGTTATTCAAATCGGTTTCGAAGAGGCTTACGTGATCATCAATAAACTCAAGCCGGCATAAGCGTGCTCATCCACACAGACGCAAAATCTTACATCTCTACTGTCTCCTGCTGACCGGCAACTGCCTACCCTTTTCCTATCTTTTGCAGCTCCCGCAATTTGTCGAAAGCCTCCAGCGGAGAAAGTTTTTCGATGTTAATTTTGCTGAGTTCCTCGCGGATCTTGACCAACACCGGATCGTCCAACTGGAAGATGGACATTTGTATGCCGCCGGTTCCCGGATGTTTAGATCCGGCATGGCTGCCGCGCTGCGATTCTAATTTAAGCAACATCTGCTCGGCGCTATTCAGCACGGCGTTGGGCATGCCGGCCATGCGGGCTACATGGATACCGAAGCTGTGCGCCACGCCCCCCGGCCGCAATTTGCGCAGGAAGATGACCTGCTTGCCGTCTTCTTTCACGCTTACGTTGTAGTTCTTCACGCGGGGGTAGAGCTCTTCCATCTCGTTCAACTCATGGTAGTGCGTGGCAAACAAAGTTTTTGCCTTGGCTGTGGGATGTTCATGAATATATTCCACCATAGCCCAGGCAATGGAAATACCATCGTAGGTGCTGGTGCCACGACCTATTTCGTCGAGTAAAATTAAGGAGCGGTTGGAGAGGTTATGCAGGATGCTGGCCGTTTCGTTCATTTCCACCATAAAAGTGGACTCGCCCTGGGAGATATTATCGGAAGCGCCCACACGGGTGAAAATTTTATCGACCACGCCGATCTCGGCCGATGAGGCGGGGACATAACAACCAACCTGCGCCATCAGCACGATGAGCGCCGTTTGACGCAGCAAGGCGCTTTTACCCGACATGTTAGGGCCGGTGATGATCATGATCTGCTGTTCGTTGTTGTCTACATACACATCGTTGGTCACATAGGTTTCGCCCGGCGGCAGCAATTGCTCGATCACCGGATGACGGCCTTCTTTGATGTTAATTACATCGGTAGTATTCACCACCGGCTTACAGTAATGGTGCTTTCCGGCCAGTTCGGCGAAGGAAAGCAGGCAGTCGAGCTGCGCCACCAGCGAAGCATTGAGCTGCACCGGCACGATGTAATCGAGCAGGGAAACGACCAGGTCATTGAACAACTGGTGTTCCAGAACAAGGATCTTTTCTTCCGCACCGAGAATCTTTTCTTCATACTGTTTCAACTCTTCGGTGATATAACGTTCGGCGCCCACCAGTGTTTGCTTGCGCACCCATTCGGGCGGCACTTTGCTTTTGTGCGTATCACGTACTTCGATATAATAGCCGAAAACATTGTTGAAACCCACCTTCAATGAAGTAATGCCGGTGCGTTCGGCCTCGCGCTGCCGGACGTCCAACAGGTAGTCTTTTCCATTGCGGGAGATGTCGCGCAACTCATCCAGTTCGGCATTCACGCCGGCGGCTATCACACTGCCCTTGCCGATCTGATTGGCGGGTTCGGCCTCCAATTCTTTTTCAATGCGGGTGGCAATGGTTTCGCAAACATATATTTGTTCTCCGATCTTACACAGGGTAGGTTCTCCGGATTGCTCACACAGTTCTTTCACCGGTTGCAGCACGCGCAGTGCATTTTTCAGTTGCACCATTTCACGCGGCGTACAGCGCCCGGCCGCAACCCGCGAGATGATGCGTTCCAGGTCGCCTATTTCATAAATATTTATTTTCAACGCGTCGCACAGTTCCGGCTGTTGCAGGAAATAGTCCACCGCATTGAGACGGGCATTGATGGCCGGCACTTCCTTCAAAGGCATGGACAGCCAGCGTTTCAGCAGACGGGCGCCCATAGGCGAGATGGTTTTATCCATGATGTCGACCAGCGTGCGGGCGTTCTCGTTGGGCGAAGAAAAAAGTTCCAGGTTGTGCACCGTAAAACGGTCGAGCCACACGTGGCGGTCCTCATCAATACGTGAAACGGCGGAAATATGCCGGAGCCGGTCGTGTTGCGTGAGTTCCAAATAGAACAACGCTGCACCGGCGGCTACGGTACCCAAGCGCAGGTCTTCTATGCCGAAGCCTTTGAGCGAGGAGGTGTTGAAATGTGTGAGCAGCTTGTCGCGCCCGGCCTGCGGGGAGAAAGCCCACTCGTCCATTTTGTAGGTGTAATACTTCACGCCGAACAGTTCGACGAAAGTTTTTTCCTGTTCTCTTTTCAACAATATTTCTTTAGGCGCATAGTTCGCCAGGAGCTTGTCGATGTAATCAAAGGTGCCTTCCGACACGTGGAACTCCCCGGTGGAAATATCGAGGAAAGCCACACCTNNCCACCTGCACGGTCTTTATCGATATATACCGACGCAAGGAAATTATTTTCGCGATGCGAAAGGATCGTATCGTTATAGGCTATGCCCGGCGTTACCAGTTCGGTGATGCCGCGTTTCACGATCTTCTTCGTCAGTTTAGGATCTTCGAGCTGGTCGCAGATGGCCACACGCTTTCCGGCACGCACCAATTTCGGGAGGTAAGTTTCCAACGCATGGTGCGGAAAGCCGGCCAGTTCCACGGCGGAAACGCTGCCGTTGCCCCGGCGGGTTAACGTGATGCCGAGAATTTCACTGGCTTGTATGGCATCCTCACCGAAAGTTTC
>DBDM01000062.1:2491-3595 GCA_002293585.1 Bacteroidales bacterium UBA932 | reverse complement strand
CTTCTCTTCACCTAACAGGTAGGCCACGGTTAGGGAGTGATGAGTGATGAGTGATGAGTGTTTTTCATTTTCAACTCTCAACTCTCCACTCTCAACTATGTATTTATACAGCTCCCGCATCACCGCTTCGTCCTTTTGCACCGTGATAGGGGCGGGTTCCTGTATGTTGATATGGAAAGAAACGCTGCTTTCCCGCACGGTGTGTCCTGACTCCATGAGGAGCTGTGCAAGGTAACGACTGGCTTCCCCCGTGCGCGCTTCGTCGGTTTTGGTGTTATATACCAAGGTGATTTTTTGGGCACGTTGCAGGAGCCGGTAGAAATAATACGCAAACACCGCTTCGTGCTGTTCAATGGCAGGCAGTCCGAAGCCGCGGCGGAGATTATAAGGTATGAATGAGGGCACGTTGAAACTTTGGGGCAGCACGCCTTCATTGGCCGACAGAAGGATTACATTTTCGAAATCGAGGTTACGGGTTTCGAGGATCCCCAGCACTTGCAATCCCGATAAAGGTTCGCCGGTGAAAGGAATGCTTTCATGGGCGAACAGTTTGTACAGCATGTTGCTAAATACTTGAAGCGAAAGGCTCACGTTGCTTTCGTCGATGGCTTTTTTTAGCTTGTTCAGTTGACGGCTGCAATGCAACACGTAGGCGCGCACCATTTTTTCATTCTCGCTGTCGGGCGGTGCGGCGGCAATGTTGTCCAGCAGCGTGCTGAGCCGCTGATACAGTTCGGTATGGTCGCCGGCCGGTGTGAAAATGGCTGATAGCGAAGGATCCCCGGAAAAATCTTCCGGTGAAACGTAGACTTTATTGTTCTTCACCATATCATCGGCATAACGTTGGGAGGCATTATTCGATATGGCTTTGATGTATGGATGTTGGAGCAAGGGCAGCACATCCTGATAATAAAAACGTGTATGTTGGTTGGTTGTTTTTGCTTTCCGGTGCAGGCGGAGCAGCAATTCGATCAGCGCGTACACAGGCGTTTGTCTCAGCGGGTAACCCATTGTCACGTTGATATCGTTGGCTACTGCCGGTAAGGCGTGCAGGGTGGGGATCAACAATTGCTCGTCGGCCAGTACCACGGCGGTACGTCTGTC
>DBDM01000062.1:0-2474 GCA_002293585.1 Bacteroidales bacterium UBA932 | reverse complement strand
TCGGAAGGGGCTGCGATAATATGAATTTCTTTCGCCTGTTGAAAATTGGCAAAGCCTTCGACCGGCAGAGGAGAGGGGAATTCGGCGATATTCCGGCGCAAGAATGATCCGGCCTCCTGTTGCTTATTATTAAGGTAATAAATATCGTAATCCCAGTAGAAATCGGCCTTCCCGAGTTGTTTTAATTGGCGGAACAGTGCTTTTTCACATTCGTTTAAGGCATTAAACCCAATGAACACAAAGCGTTCGCAATGTAATTTTTCCGGCAGCGGGGCAGTGGCTGCTTCACGATACAGCATTCCTTCGTAGGCCATTCCTTTTGCCGAAAGTTGTTGGCGGTACTGCGAATAGATCGGCCAAAGTGCCTCCCACACCGTGATAAAACGGTGTTGCAACTCACTTTCCTGTGGACTGAAACTGCTCCAAAATTGACGGATGTGGGCTATTTGTTCTTCGCTGAGAAAAGAAAGGTCGCCCTCCAGCTCCTTTTGCGCTTTCAGGTTTTTAAACAAGGCTTCGGCGTTGATGAGGTACTTGTCGATGAGATCGAAATCATGCAACATGACGTCACCCCAGAAATAAAACCGGTCGAAAGGCTCATCGCTTTGAAGAACGCGGGTATACACTTCGTAAAGTTCCAGCAATAAGGTAAATGTGTCGGACGTGCGCCGCCCCGACAGCGCTTCGATCACCTCCTCGATGCTTTGGTAGTTTGGCTGCCATAAAGGCTTGGTAATCAATTTTGAGAGGCTTTGGGCAAAAAATAAGCGACTGCGGCGGTTAGGGAATACCAAACAGCAGTGCGACAGCTCATTACCGTAACGGGCATAGAGGTCGGCGGCTACCAAATCTAAAAAAGAGGCCATAAGTCCGGTAAAAGTACGAATTTTTTGTCATATCCGGAATTTTTCGTATATTTGCATGTTACACTATGCAGTTTTTCTATGGAAGAAAACATTCAGGAAATAGTAGAGCAGTTGAAAAACAAGTGTTTGCGCTTAATGGAATTACACCGGCAAGCCAAGGATGAGGCTNNACAAGCCAAAGACGAGGCGACTGGACTGTTGATGGAGAATAAATCTTTAAAAGAAGAATTGCATCGTGAACAGGAGTTCATTACAGTATTGAAAGAAAAAAACAAACAATTACAATTAGCTGAAGCATTTAAAGCGTCGAGTACAGATACGAATGATGCAAAAATGAAAATAGGACGGATCGTGCGGGAGATTGATAAATGTATTGCTCTGTTGAATAGATAACAAAGATGGAAGAAGAAAAACTTTCCATAAAGATTAATTTGGCCGACCGTAATTACCCTTTAAAGATTGCGGCATCCGACGAGGAAAGGATCCGCGCGGCGGTTCGCCTTATTAATGACAAAGTGGCGCAGTACCGCCAGCGTTATGCCGATCGTGACCTGCATGACGCCTTGGCTATGGCAGCCCTGCAGTTTGTTATCAAACTTCTTGAACAGGAAGAACAACAGGATGCCGGTGTGGTTGTCCGACAACTCGTTGACTTGGACACACAATTGGCACAGTATTTACAGGAGGTCGGTACATAATTTTTTAGTTCTATACATTAGAAGCCTGCGTTTTACGCTCATTTGCGAAACTCAACACTAATTTAATTAAAGGAGTTTAACTCGGTTACTCAGAACAGGCCTGTTTTACCCCGGTTCGCCGGTGGGATTCCGATTTATCGGGACGTTGGACGTTCGAAGTAAAAGCAATCCGGTGGCTCCGCCTTGATTTTTCGGGGTTTTCGCCAATCTAGCGTAACGATGCAGGCTTTTTTTATTGTAATTTGTGATCGCAATTTATTCGAAGAGTCGGGCCTTACAAACCCGCTCTGTCCTAAATAATAATTATATAATATATATCTTATGGAACAAGTAATTATCATAGCCCTTGGGGTACTGCTGGGAGGAAGCGCCTCCTACTTTGCAGTGAATGCCCTGCTGGCCAAAAAACGAAAAAAAATTACCCAGGAAGCCGAGACCGAGGCCGAAAATATTAAGAAGAAAGCGCAATTAGAAGCGGATAATAAGCTCCTACAAGCAAAAGAACGTTTCCTGCAATTGAAAGCCGATCATGAACAAGTGATCAACGAACGCAACCACAAAATTGCCCAGTCCGAAAATAAGATCAAACAGCGTGAATCGCAGTTGGGACAACAGATGTCGGAAGCCCAGCGTAAAATAAAAGAGAACGACGCCATACGTGAAAACCTTTCGGCGCAAATGGAACTGCTGGAAAAACGCAATGATGAATATGAAAAATTACGCCGCCAGCAAATAGAAAAATTGGAAAGCATTGCCGGATTGTCGGCGGCCGAAGCTAAAAATAACCTCGTTGAATCATTGAAAGCGGAAGCTAAAACGCAGGCCATGTCCTACGTGAATGAAGTGATGGACGAGGCGCGGTTGAATGCCTCTAAAGAAGCAAAACGCATTGTTATTCTTTCATTGCAGT
>DBDM01000091.1:14542-14795 GCA_002293585.1 Bacteroidales bacterium UBA932 | reverse complement strand
CGAGGGCGGTATAGGCTATGCTCTCATCGAAAGTCTCCGGCGAGATACATTCCAATCCTCCGATAATAGTGCGTTCGGCACGGTCGTTTTCCGAAATCTCCGAACCTGTGGCTTGCAAATGTCCCATCGCAATAATGGGCTTGCTCCTGTCTTCAATTTTGTCGAGAAGCAGTTTATACATCGCCTGCACACCCTCAGCATAAGTGGCAGATTCGGGATAATCGCCCTGCCGCAAGTAAGGCACGGCAAGACA
>DBDM01000091.1:10668-14481 GCA_002293585.1 Bacteroidales bacterium UBA932 | reverse complement strand
CAAAAGCGGGTTGGGGGCTTCGAGCCGTGCCGCCGAATCATGGTTTCCTGCGATGATGATGATTTGCAGATGGGGGGTTTCTGTTGTAACGTCCCGCAGAAAGTGGTAATACATCTTCTGTGATTCTGCCGACGGATTGGGACTGTCGAACACATCGCCCGCAACCAGTAGCACGTCCACTTCCTGTTCCCGAACCTGTTTTTTCAACCAGTCCAGAAACACAAGGTGCTCCATCTTCCGATCATAATCGAAAAACGTCTGCCCAAGATGCCAGTCGGCTGTGTGAAGGAGTTTCATGTTCAAATCTAATTTTCGAGTTCTACGCTCTTCATTTCTTTGATGATGGCAAGTTTTTCATCGCAACTCAGATAGTCGCCGATATTACAATAGTATATGGTTGCTTTGTTGCTCATAATTATTTATCTTTATTCTTTAAAGCCTTTTTTTCTTCACTTTTCAGCTTGCGTTCTACTTTCTTTATGTCTTCAGCAGGAGGCAAATTTTCGGGGACAATGCCACGTTCGAGTAACATTTTTCTTACAGCAGCGTTGTTGTCTACATGTTCTGTACCAATAGATACCACTCCATTTAGATTCTTGGCTTGCACATTCACGGTTGTCATCCCAGCGGCTAAATCCTTTGCTTGTAAGTTAACGGTATGCAAGAAATCTGCAACCGGACGACCCTCCGGTGCACCCAATCTGCGTTTTAACATTGCAGTGTTCAGATTAAACAGTGCTTGGTCGCCCTTGGAACGGATAAGCGCAAAACCCTTACTGTCTACTCCTCTTTCATAGAGTATGCCCGACAGGACTTTTTCGGTTTCGGCCAATTGAGTACGAGCTTTCACACGTTCGTAATCTAACATTCGTTGTTCGATGACCTCAGCACGACGTGTTTGTACCGCAAAATAGTTCTGTGCAAAAGCTATTTGTTCTTTACGGCTATCGCCGTTTTGAGCGACAAGGTAACATGCATAACGAGTAAGTAGTATGTCTTTTATTTGCTTTTGTGCACCAGATCCTATATCGACCATCTTATTGACATCAATAAAATGGTTCGTAATCTCTTCACCTGCATTCTCACAAGCACTTTTGGCTTTCACAAATACTTTCTCAAAGTTTTGCCAAAGCGTATAGCCCAACAACTTTTGTAGCTCTCGTGCACTCCAACATTCTACGCCTCCTACTTCTGCAGACGCATTCTCAAATTGTATAAATAGCGCTTTTATTTCTTCTGACTTCATTGTTCGTATGTTTATTTTTTCTTTTTCACTAAAATTGTGATCGTTATGGGTGTATGACTACTTATTACAGTTATGACTTTAATCCTCAAAGATAATAAATTTCCGGGGATATTTAACTTGTAAAAATTTATAAGGATTTTTTTGTTGATCTAAAAAATATTTCTACATTTGTCGGATTAAAATGACCATCCCGCCCTGCCACTTAAAAAGTATAGAATATGGATTGTATAGAAATTGCAGGATATAAATCAATTAAAAAGGCCGAAATAGCCATGCGGCCGATTAATATTCTCATAGGTGCTAATGGATCCGGGAAGAGTAATTTCTTGTCATTTTTTGATTTTTTGAATGTAATATATGAGCAGAAATTGGCCAATTATGTGGCGTTAAGTAGTGGGATAGAAAAAATATTGCATAAAGGTCCGAAAATAACAGAGCAAATAGAAGTTCGGGTAGGATTTAAACGGAGAACTTATTCGAATGCATATTCGTTCGTGATTAAGCATGGAGAAAGCGGCTTTATTTTTACAAAGGAAGATGTATGGTATCAAGATGACCCTAAGACAATCTCTTCGATGAAACCGGAGTCGCAATTAAAACTACGTACAGAGCTTAGGGCAAGATTTGTACGAGAATATTTAGAGGGATTAAAAAAATATCATTTTCATGATACGGGTAAGAACTCTCCGTTTACTAAAACAAGCCACATAGAAAATGATGTTCATTTTTTATATGAAAAAGGAGAAAATTTAGCTGCATTTTTGTTTAACATACGGCAGAAAGAACCGAAAATCTATAGTAGAATTGTGACTACTATTCAAAGTATAGCACCTTATTTTTCAGATTTTTATTTTCAGCCCAATGCAGAGGGTTATGTTAAACTGCAATGGCAGGATAAGTTTTGCTCCACGACTTATGGTGCCACGGATTTATCGGACGGAACAATTCGTTTTATCGCTTTAGCTACATTATTTTTACAGCCGAAATTACCGGCAAGCATTATCATAGATGAACCGGAATTGGGCTTACATCCTTTTGCCATCGCTAAGTTAGCCGGAATGATGAAGAGTGTGGCCGAACGGGGTGCTCAGGTCATTGTGTCGACTCAATCTGTTGAATTGGTCAATTATTTTTCGGCTGAAGATATCATTACGGTAGATCAGCAAAACGGAGAAAGTATGTTCAATCGTCTTAAGACAGATGATTTGGCTATTTGGCTGGAAGAATATAGTATTGGGGATTTATGGCAGAAAAATATTATTCAGGGAGGGCAACCGGCTTAATAATTATGAAAAGAGTAATAGTTATCTGTGAAGGCCAGACAGAACTGGAGTTTTGCAAGAATGTGCTGTATAATCATTTTTGGTCGAAAGGTATAATACTACAAGGGGTATTAATAAAAAAATCGGGCGGTGGAATTGTCCCCTGGGATAGTTTAAAAAAACAAATTGAAATGCTCCTTCATGATAAAGAAGTTATTGTTACTACACTTCTTGATTACTATGGAATAATGGAGAAGCATAATTTTCCGGCATGGAAAGAAGCCCATGAAGTAGTGGATAGGAATGAAAGGATAAAAACATTGGAACAGGCTATGCAGAATGATTTACCGGAAGCTATCCGCCACAGGTTTATTCCTTATATTCAATTGCATGAATTTGAAGGTTTGCTATTTAATGATATAGCCGTATTTGATGAATTATTTTCGCCGGCTGAAATTACTAATAGGAATAGGAGAGAATTGGAAACGATCATTAATCAACATCCTAATCCTGAACTGATTAACAATACGCTTGATAATGCTCCTTCCAAAAGGTTGAAAAGGCTTGTGAAGGGGTATGAGAAACTTGTTTATGGAACGGTTTTGGCGATTAGCATAGGACTATCTAATATTAGGAATAAATGTGTTCATTTTAATGAATGGATTAGTCATTTAGAAACAGTTTAATTTATGACCTTTCTCTCCCTCATCACCAAAAACCGCTCCTATCGCCGGTTCTATCAACAGGAAGCGGTGCCTGAAAGCGCTCTGCGCACCATGGTGGAAGCGGCGCGCCTGTCGCCCTCCGGCAGGAATTTGCAACCGGTAAAATATATATTGTGCAACACGCCGGAACTGAATGCGAAAGTTTTTGAAACATTAGGTTGGGCAGGCTATTTGCCCGAATGGCCCGGTCCCGTTGAGGGCGAACGTCCCTCGGCCTATATTGTGATGCTGCACGACACAACCATTGCCGCCAACACAGGCATTGATGTGGGGATTTTTGCGCAAAGCATGTTGCTGCAAGCAGTGGAATTGGGCTATGGCGGTTGCATGATAGGCACGTTCCATCAAGGAAAGTTGCGCGAGATATTGTCCATCCCCGGACAGTTTAATGTGGCTTTGGTGATTGCACTGGGCAAGCCCAAAGAAGAAGTGGTGGTGGAGGCAATGAAAAATAATGATGTAAAATATTGGCGCGATGAGCAACAAGTGCACCATGTACCCAAGCGGGCGCCGGACGAATTGATGGTGAATTTTAGGAAAAACAAAAAAGAAAAGATCAAGGCTTCCGTCAGCATTGGCT
>DBDM01000091.1:10418-10561 GCA_002293585.1 Bacteroidales bacterium UBA932 | reverse complement strand
TTAAACCCTTCACCCTTCCACCTTCTACTCGTCACCCGTAATTCCCGGTCTGAATGCCAACACATAGGTGGGCGGTTCATTATTTTTGCCGCCTATTTGATGTATAATGCCGAATTGCTCAGGGTATTTTTGTGCGGCGGGAA
>DBDM01000091.1:0-10367 GCA_002293585.1 Bacteroidales bacterium UBA932 | reverse complement strand
CCATAGTTGGGAAAATTGGTACTTTTTCGGCCCTTCGAATAAATATAAAATAATTCGGGTTTACGGGTACATACACGGCCATCATCCTTAATATTATCTTTTACCCACTGCATGGCTTGTATGTACTCAGCCAGCGGCGCACCCGTGATTTCGGCGACATATTCCTTATAGGTGGCCATTACTTTCATCCCGTTAATAGACGTGGCGTAGGAAGGATAAGCTATGCACGTGAAAATACCACAGGCGATAAAAGTGATGAAGCCCGGATAGCGGGCAATTATTTTTTGATACCTGATAGACAATAATAGCCGGAGTAACACTACACCGCCATAGATGGTTAAAAAGATAAGAAATGGAATAACCGGCAGCATGTAACGCTGTCCTCCGTACTGTTCGGGCCATATTAACAGTACACCCATGGTAATGCCGGCATACAGAAAAAGCAACAGGTCTCCCTGTGGCAGCTTGTACAAGGCCAATAGCAGTAGAAAAATGATGCTGATGCCTTTCAACCAGCCGGCCAAACCTTTGGGCCCCGGTGAGTTTTGGGCGCTGTCGGCCGTGCTGAAAACAGCAGAAGGAATCCATTTGGTGACGTAGGTCACCGTATTATTCGTAACCCTGTCTTTCCAGTCGGTAAAACCACTCATGACTTGTCCGTTCAATTTCTTTTGGAAATCGCCGACATAATCGCTTTTGTTTTTTCCTATGTCGTTATTGCGCATGTCCCAAACCACTTTGGGGACAAAAAATGCCACGACTAAGCAGCCGGTAATGAGCAGGTATTTGAGTGTAACAGTCCGTTTGTCCGGCGCTTTTGTTTTGAAAAAACCGTAGGCCTGCCGTATGCTTTTTATGCCGAAATACACTAATACCGCTAAGATGAGGGATAGTCCCATAGTTCGAATAAGGTAGATATATCCGAAACTGAATAGTAATACTGCGAGAATAGCCATGTCTTTCCAACGTTTACGGGCATTGGTGAAAAACTGTTCCGGCGGAAATTTCAGGATAATCAGCAAAATAATGAGCGTGAAAAAAACAAATAGCATTTCGCTCATCATAATGGTGGCAAAGCGTAAGATAGTGCTTTGCGATATGGTGAACGCCGTAGCAGTAAATGCAACCAGCCGGTTTTTGCACATCATGTGCAGTAGGAAAAACAATAGGAACATAGATAAAAACAGCAAGGCGCCATTGATCATTTTAATGGCGTGAATACCGGTAAATCCTAATTTCATCATCACGGCAATGAATGCCGGATAGCCCGGAGGAAAGTGGCTATGCGGGGTTTCGTCGAAGCCAATGGTGTTGGTAAATCCTTTTCCGTCATGCAAAGCATTACCTAAGGAGTAATATACAATATTATCCCCGTTCATATCTATTTTTTCATCGAATATGCGGGTATAATTAACAAAAAAGAGCAATGCCAGAATAATTAAATAAAATCGCGTGGCATATTTCTCCGCCCATGAAAGTTTTTCGGGACTTGTTGTTGTAGTTGCTTTCTTCATGATGTTTAGTTCATAAAACGGTATTTGAATAAAGTCCAAAGCGCTTCCAATCCGTCGGTCCACTTTATTTTCTTTCCCTCTTCAACAGAACGGGGATAATAATGAATGGGTACTTCTTTAATTTTTATGCCGCGCTTAGCTGTTTTTGCAGTTACTTCCGGGCAAAATTCAAATCCTTTACAGCGCAAGGGAATAGATTTCAGAAATGATGTTTTAAATAATTTATAACAGGTGGGCTCATCGGTGAGGTGTTGCCGGAACAAGAGGTTGGTGGCGATAGAAATTATTTGGCCGCCGATATAAAAAGAGAAATAAGAATGTCGGTTTTCTTTTCTTAAAAAACGAGAGCCGTAAATGACCTGAAGATTTTCCTTCTCCATGGGGGCTAATAACACATTGTAATCTTCGGGATCGTATTCCAAATCGGCGTCCTGAATGATTACATAATCTCCGCCGACCGTGTCGAGACCTTTACGGATAGCCGCTCCTTTTCCCTGGTTGACGGGTTGTTTGAAATAGTGGATCATCATTTCAGGATGCTGTGCTTTGAAACGCAGAATTATTTCCTCCGTAGTGTCGGTGGAACAATCATTCACTATAACAATTTCTTTCTGAAATGAACCGGTAAGTTGTACTGCAACAATTTTTTCCAGTATCGGAATGATGGTTTTTTCTTCGTTATAAGCGGGAATTATAATAGATAGTGTTTTCATTTATTGCACATTTGTCGCCTCCCTGAACAAGGTTTCCAGCGACTGGCCGTTGAGGTTGTTCATTGGTTGGTCTACAACGGTATTTCCTTTGTTGATAATAATGACGCGGTTGCACATGGCCTCCACTTCCTGCATGATATGAGTAGACAACAACACCGTGCGGTCGGCGCCTAAGGAGGTGATCAGTTGCCGGATGCTGACGATCTGGTTGGGGTCGAGGCCGGAGGTGGGTTCGTCTAAAATAAGTACTTCCGGTTCGTGCAGCAAGGCCTGTGCCAATCCCACGCGCTGGCGGTAGCCTTTCGACAACTGTCCGATCTGCTTGTGGCGCTCCGGCGTGATCTCGGTGAGTTCAATTACTTCGTCGGCGCGTTGCAGCGCTTTGCTGCCCAAGCCTTGCAGGCGCCCCATTAATTCAAGGTATTCGCGCACATACAGGTCGGTATATAAAGGGTTATGTTCGGGCAGGTAACCAATGTGGCGGCGGGCTTCCAACGATTGGGCCGTGATACTCAGTCCGCACACCAGCGCCTTGCCCGATGAGGGGGGTAAATAGCCCGTTAAAATTTTCATCAACGTGGATTTCCCCGCGCCGTTAGGCCCGAGCAGCCCCGTGACCTGTCCCTTGGAGATGTTGAACGATACGTTATTGAGTGCTTTTTGCGTACCGTAAAACCGGGTGATATTTTCTACAACTATTGACATCAAAACAGGAAATAATTTACAAATTTACCATTTTTTTTGTATCTTTACCCTTTGAAATCTTTAAATTTTGAATTTTTAAATCTTTAGACTTTTATGATACTACGTTATTTAATACGCGCGTTGAAATTTACTTTCCTGTTCTTCTTACTGGGATTACTGATATTTGTGTTGACCTACCTGTTCGGAAAAGGTTCCCATTCCGAAGCTACTTTCATGGACCTGGTGCTGCAAAGTGATGTTAAAAACATGGTGATTTTCTTTGTAGCCTTTGGCTTGGTGTATCCCCTGATTGGTTACGTGAAGCAGAAAGTATACTTCGACCGCTCATTCGAAGGGGACAAGCAGGAAGTTATCCGCATGTTTTCGGACCTGAATTTTGTGTTGCAAAAAGAAGAGGGTAAAAAATTATATTTCCGGCACAGAAGCATGCTCACCCGCATCATGCGCCTCGGAGAAGATAAGATAGAAGTTAATTATTCGCATAATCCATTGATAGTGAGTGGCCTGCGAAAAGACGCTTACCGGCTCTCGCGGATGATTCAGCATTATGTAAGACGAGTGGAGCAATGATAGGCGTAAAAGTTTTTTATTTTAATGAATTGCGCGAATGTACCTATGTGCTTTCCGACGATTCAAAGGAATGTATTATTGTAGATTGCGGTTGCGGGACGGAGAATGAATTTCGCCGCCTGGAAAAATATATCGCTGAAAACGAGTTGAAGCCGGTGATGATGGTGAATACCCACGGTCATTTCGACCATGCTATGGGGAATAGTTGGCTGGCTACAACGTATAATATTCCAAGCTATATTCATGCTGCCGATGAAGCCTTGCTGGCGCAAACGGCAGCTATTGCCGCGAATTTCGGCTATAAAGTGGACAATCCGCCGAAGCCGTCGTTTTATTTGGAAGATCAACAGGTGTTGACATTCGGCCGTTCGGAATTGCAGGTACTGCATACGCCCGGACACAGCAAGGGCTGTGTGTGTTTATATTCGCCTGAAAATAATTTCATCCTCACGGGCGACACCCTGTTTCAAGGCTGCATAGGCCGTACCGACCTGCCCGGCGGCGATTATGATGAAATTATGGATAGCCTGTTTAAGAAAATACTTACCCTTCCCGATGATACGGTGGTGCATCCCGGACACGGTCCTGCCTCTACCATTGGGGATGAAAAGTTAACGAATCCTTTTATTACTGGATCATAGGTTGCACCTGCACCGCCATGTTCGGCCGCAATTGCATGAGGCCGGTGGTGATGATCGAATCGCCGGAACTCAGTCCCGAAGTAACTTCCACCAATGTTTCACTGCGCACGCCGGTTTCTATTTTAGTGGCTACGGCTTTCCCATTACGTACTACCCACACGCTCTTGCCTTCCATTTCGGGCACTACCGCTTCGGAGGGCACCTGAATGGAATTCGACGATTTGGAGGTGATGAGGGTTATGGCGGCGAACATGCCGGGCATTAACAACTCCCTGGAATTATCATACTCGGCGCGCAAAGCAATAGTGCGTGTTTTCGGTTCGACTTTCGGATCAATCGCATAAACGCGGGCGTGGAAAGTCTGCGGGAACCCTTCTACCTGGAAGGCCACTTCACGGCCGTTCAGCGAGAGTGAAATATATTTTTCGGGAATGGAAAATTCCACCTTCAATATCGAGTTATCAACCAAACGGGCAATTTTGGTGCCGGGTTGTACGAAACTGCCTTCGCTGGCATAACGGAACCCCACGGTGCCGTTGAATGAAGCGCGCACCTCGGTTCTTTCAATGCGTGCCTTGTAAAGACTGATGTCGGCGGCCACCATATTATAATCGGTCTGCACCTTATCAAATGATTCGCGGCTCACCGCATCTTTTTCAAGCAGTATACGCTGGCGTTCGAGCTGGGTGCCCAGCAGTTTGATTTGCGCTTCGGCGCGTTCAAGTTGGGCGGCAATATCTTCGGCGTTGATCTTGGCCAACAGGTCGCCCTGCTTCACATGCGTGCCTTCCTGGAAGTGGATTTTCACCACTTTGCCGGCGGTTTCACTGGTGAGGTCTACTTCTTCATTGGCCACTAAGGTGCCCACGGCGCGAATGCCGTTGGACAGGTCGGTGGGTGCGGCAATGTACACATTCACCGGTAAGGCGCCGCCGGCCGGTTTTTGTGGAACTACCGGCTTCCCTTCGGACGGAGTGCTATCACTGATCCAGCGGGGAACAACAATAATGGCTAATACAACAACCGGTATGGTAACCAACAAAGAAATACGTACTTTCTTCTTGCTCATAACTTTCGCGAATTTAGGAAACTACAAATATACAAATTTTTTTCCTATCTTTGTACTTATGAAATTAATTTTTGCTACTGCTAACAAACATAAGGTCGAAGAAGTGCAGGAACTTCTTGGTAATTCGTTCGTTGTGATTACTCCCGCCGATCTGGGTTTTTCCGGTGATATTCCTGAAACCGGTGACACATTGGAGCATAATGCAGCCGAAAAGGTGCGTTTTGTTTGGGAAAAGTTTGGCTTACCCTGCTTTTCCGATGATACCGGCTTGGAGGTGGACGCACTGGACGGCGCTCCCGGCGCCTTTTCCGCCCGCTATGCCGGCGATGCGCGCGACCCCAAAGCCAATTTACGGTTGGTATTGAAAAATATGAAAGGCCAAATGAACCGCAAAGCCCGTTTTCGTTGCGTTATTTCATTGATTATTAATGGCGAAGAACGGTTTTTTGAAGGTCGGACGGAGGGCGTAATTTTAGAAGAAGAACACGGCGCTCACGGCTTCGGTTATGACCCTGTTTTCCGTCCCGAGGGCTTCGACTGTTCATTCGCGGAGCTTACGCTGGAGGCGAAAAACCGTATTTCCCACCGTGGAAAAGCGGTGGCTAAATTGGTGGACTATCTTCAACACTATGAGCAGTGCCGTCAATAAACTGTCGGCCATTGTATTGCATACGCTGAAATACCGCGATAGCAGTTTGCTGGCGTATACCTACACCGACTTATTCGGCCGGCAAACTTATGTGGTGAACGGCGTGCGTTGCGAGAAAAATAAAACAGGCATGGCCTGCTTTCAGCCGCTGACCTTGCTCGAAGTGGTGGCTTACCATAATCCGAAAACCGATCTTCAACGGATGAAAGAATATCGCCTGTCGGTTCCCCTGCAAGGGCTTTCCTTTGATGTGCATAAAAATGCCATGGCCTTGTTCATGGGCGAAGTAGTCTATAAAACCGTGCGTGAACACGAGCCTAACGACCCGCTGTTCGACTTTTTGCATCGCTCGGTGTTGGAGCTAAATGATATACAGACCGGCGCCTCGAATTACCATTTGTATTTCCTGGCACAACTGGCAAGTTATTTAGGCTATGCGCCGGGCAATGACTACCGGCCTGAATTGACGTATTTCGATATTCCTACGGGTGAATTTACGCCCATTCGTCCGAAGCATGAATTGTTTTTTGATGCGCAGCAAACCGCCCTGTTCGGACAGTTGTTGGACTCAAACCCTGCGGCTTTGTCCGACATAAACCTGAACCACCGGCAACGAAACGTCTTTGTAGACAATATGCTTAAATTCTATAATTACCATTTCGACACCTTGTCGCCCGTGCGCTCCTGGACAGTGCTGAGCGAGGTCTTTAGTTAATTTGCACATTATTCCCTGCATCAACGCTAATCAAACTCCCTCACCACTTTCCGGGCATCTTCGTCGGCTTTGACGCGGAGGTAACTGCGGTAGGAGCCGAAACCGGCCTCCAGCACCATATCTATGCCCAAAGCGTTTGCATTCTTCGGGTTGAGGCGCATCTTGTCGAGTTCGGCAAGGCGTTGGCAGTTGATGTAGCGGCTAAAATTCATGCCGTATTCGCTGTTGATGAGCGACGACAGGTAGGTGCGGTTGGTGTTCAGTTCCTGCGCCATATCGGTGATGCGCAACTTCGGGTTCAGGAAAGGTTTACGGGTACGGATGTAGTGTTCGAACCGGCGCCGTTCGAGTGCTGCGACACGGGGTCGCGCTTCCGTTTCAGCTTGCTTTTCAGGTTCGATGACCACATAGTTCCCCGCAATCATATTGTAGGTGATGAGTGTATATTGCACCACGGGCAACAGCGAACACAGTAGCGTCAATCCGACCCACAGCAGGCTCATGCCGCCGGAAGTTTCGAGCAGAACAATGCTCACGGGCAGCGGGATACTCGACAGGACGAGCGCCATGAACAGGTAGAGCCACCCCAACGACGCATGGCCCGTGTCGGCAGAGTAGTCCGTAACCACCCGCCGGAACTTCGCCACCCGCCGGAACCCCAATCCGGCATAGAGCAGGTTGTAGAAAAAGAAGATGGGATAACCGGCGAATACCAGCAACGTGGTGAAGCGAAAACCTGCATCCGCCGTCCGGCCTTCGAGGATTGCCTGTTGCACATCGAACGGGATGAGCAGCGACGCCACAACAGCCAACAGCGTAATTGCAGCAGGCACAACGAAATGCAGCCTGTTGAAACGTTCGGGCTTTCCCGTGCCCGTTATGGCGAAAACAAACCGGTAGAGCAGCACCTGGTCGAGCATCAACACCAAAAGGAACAGGCTATTGATGCGCACATATAGATGTCCGTTCGTGTGTACCAATATCGTTCCGAGCCAGCAGCCCGTTGCCGCAACCAGCGTAAACGCCATCGTCAGCGCGTGACGGAACGACGCCTCGCCTCGTCGCCGCGACAGAGCGTATCGAAAGCAGAGGAGCGAACAAAGCAAGGCCGACACCATCGGAAATACAAGGCACAGAAATTCAAAAAATAGGATATTGTTCATCGCGTCCCTCCTTTCTTTTTTACCGTAGCCGCCGGTCGTTGCCGTTTCTTCGCCGGTTTCGCGGCCTTCTCTGCCTGTTCCGCCCGCACTGCCCGCAGGTAGTGTTTGCCGTCGGTAAATCCTGCCTGTACCACCAATTCCGCTCGTCGTTTGCCGTGATTTTCGGGGAGCGATTGCAGGCGGTGCAGTTCATCCGTTCTCCGGCGGTTCAGGTATCGGCTAAAATTAACACCGTAGGTGCGGTTGATGAACGCCCCTATCTTGTTGCGGTTCAAATCGAACGCCTCGACCAACGCGGTGATTTTGAAGTTACTGTCGAGCCACGGTTTTTCCTTGCGGAAATACGCCTCGAAAACCTTGCGTGTAAGCGGTGCGCCGTGATGCTCCCGCCGCCGGCCCATCGCCACCACCACCACCTCCTCCCGTTTGGGCGTGACAGCGGCGTAGAGCAGGTATTTTCGACATACTATGTGGTATATCAACAGGACGTGCTGTCCCACGACGGCCAGGGCGGTGACGGCCGTCCACAGCGACTGCCGGATCATGGCCCGCGGAATGGCGGCTGTTACGACACCCGCAACGAGCATGATGCCGAGGAGGATAAGCAGGAATATTACCCACGGAGCGGGACGGCGGACTAAACTGTCAGATTGCGTCGCGTTGTTGTAATAACGGTACAGGACACGAACGGTGAGCCCGAAATAGACGATTCCGAACAGGAAACGCCAAAAGGGTTTGGAAGTAAAAAACAGATAATAGGCCCCATATCCGGCGGGTACGGCGCCGGCCTTCGACACCACTATGGCGCGGGTGACCTCCGGTGGGGTCGCCAACCACCAAACAAGCATCACCCCGCAAAGCAGGGCAGGAGCGGCATAGTGCCACCATCCTTGCCGGCGCGGAATCACCTTCCGGGTGAAAAGTACGATAATCCGGTAGAGCAGGATAGGAACCAGTACATAGGCTGCCAACAGCACAACATTCAACGGAATGAAAGCCAACGGAAAGTGCACATAAGTAAACATCAGCGACCACACCCCCGCCGTAGCGGCGAAGTAGCCCATTACGGCGAGTTTCAGCCTCCTGTCTTTGCGGGTAATACTGTCCGGCCACGAGAAGAGCGTAAGCAGCAAACAGCTCATTGCCGAGAAAAAAGGCAGCAACATGACGGCGTACTGTATGTAGAGTTGAGCGCTCATTTTCAGGCAAAGATAGTCAATTTTTACGATTTGTTATGCCTATTGCATTTTTTACCCGCAAAAAATGGTCGTATTGCAATTTTCACCTGAATATTTTTACCATTTGGAACCTTAGATGGGAGATTACTCCCTTATTTTGTAACAAGAAAACGAACCCAAAACAATACACGATGATTCGACTGAAAACAATAGTGCCGGCGATGCTTTTCGGCATGCTGTGCGCCGGCAGCGCATGGGCACAGACGGCGCCACCCGATCAGACGGTAACCTTCCGTTTCGTTGCGGGGCGGGATATGTTCTACATCCCGTGGGGCGGCAATGGCGCCGAACTCGACAGGCTCCACTCGCTTGTGGACGAATACCGCACGGAGATCACTTCCGGCCGGATGCCCGTCCATGTAGACGGCTACTGCGCCTCGCTGCCTGCCGCGCAGGAAAACCTGCGGACGGCGGCTGTGCGCTCCAACCGCGTAAAATCCGAACTGATCACCCACAAAGGACTGCGCGAAGAGAACTTCATCACCCAAAACCATGCGTCGGCCTACACGGGGGCGGACGGGGTGCGCCGCCGCGACATGGTGGTGGTGACGCTGCGCATCCCCGCGAAACAGGAGCAAGCAGACACCGCTCGGCAGCAACAGCAACGCCTTGAGCGTGAGGCCGCCGAACAGGCCGCAAAAGAACAGGCCCGCCGCGAACAGGCTGAACAGGCCGCAAAAGAGCGTGCAGCCGCCGAACAGGCCGAGCAACAGCAAGCTGCGGAACAGGCTGCACTTGCCATGAGGCCGCCCTACCGCTTCGCCCTCCGCACCAACCTGCTGTACGACGCCTTCCTGCTGCCGACCCTCGGCGTGGAGTGGAGGGCGAGCCGGAGTGTGGGCGTCAAGCTCGATATCGGCGGCAGCTATTGGGGCAGCGAACACGGTAAAGTGCAGAAAATGTGGCTCGTGAGCCCCGAAGTGCGCTGGTATCTTACGCCTCAAAAACGCTTTTACGTCGGAGCGGCGGGCAACATNNGTCAGTCCCGAAGTGCGCTGGTACCTGCTCGACGGCAAACGCCTCTACGTCGGTGCGGGCGCCAACATAGGCGAGAACAACATCTACAAAGGAATGCTCGGCAGCCTCCTGTCCAAAGACACCGGCTATCAAGGCTCGTTCTGGAACGCGGGCGCGACGGTGGGCTACCAACTGCGCCTCTCGCGTTCATTCTCGCTCGACTTCAACCTGGGGTTGGGCTACTCACGCTTCGAGTACGACACATTCAGGGTAGTGGATAGAGTGCGTTTATACAGAGACAAAGACCTGACGAAAGAACTCTGGGGTCCGACGCAGGCGGGAATCAATTTGATATGGACAATCGGCAATAACAAATAATGATTATGAGGAGTACAATAATAATTGCGGGGGCGGCGATGCTGCTTACCGCCTG
>DBDM01000180.1:448-14137 GCA_002293585.1 Bacteroidales bacterium UBA932 | reverse complement strand
AAATATCAATCCAACCTAAAACATCGCGAGTGCTTATTTTATCAAAGAAGCCTGAATAACGCCGCTTATCTATCCCCAACAAGTCTTTTTGTGCATTTTGGTCAGCAGTATATTCGGCAAATGGTGTTGCTATTACTCCGTCACGATAAACTTTCAAGCCATCTATAGTTTCGTTTGTTACTTTTTTGAATTGAGTTTTTGCTTTTTGGTCGTAATAATAAATAGTCATTTTCAAAAGTCCACAAGGGGGTTCAGGTATTCTTCCTTTGACCAACTGATCATTTTTTACTTCCAAAGTTTCTTGGTATTTTTCAACAGAATTGAAGTCTAACTCTACTTTTAATGTCGCTTCAGCAATAGCCAGACTCTCAATTTTTTTATTTTGATATTCCGGATATTGTGGAGCATTAATGTATATTGAAAAAGGATATTCCTGTGAGGATGAAGGCATAATCAGTTTTGAAAGTTCCTTGTAGGCACGGGTAATATCATTCTCTGTCCATATATCATTCAAAAAAGTAATATCCAAAACCGTACCGTGTTCATTATTGTCTGAATTTTCAAACCAATAACGATTCTCAATATCAGTAAACAATTTTTGCTCACCTGAAAAATCAATGGTAAGTTGCCTATTTTCTTCATTTTCATAAACAGACCAGTCTGTTTCCAAACAAAGCATTTGCTTATCGTTCGCTTTTTTTGTTTTCAGTAATAATTTTGCACCCAGTTTGTCAACAGCAAATCGTCCGACACCTTTACGTCCAGTAACTTTTCTATTAAATGGCGCCGGTGAAGTTTGGGATTTTCGTTTGCTACTTGTGCCAATAACCATCCATTTATTGCGCACATCTTCAAACGTCATCCCAATTCCATTGTCTTTTATTATAATTCTGCTTGTGTTTGAACGTGGATTTACATTGAAAAATTCAACAGTTACCTCTGTCGAATTAGCATCGTAGCAATTCTTTACCAATTCAAACAGAGCAGTAATTCTATCAGTTATGAGCTCCCGTCCCAAAAGGCGGTAGGCACTAACATCGAATTTATATTTTAATGTTTGCTCATTCATATTTTAAGATTTTCTTAAAAATTGCCTCTGCCATAAGTGGTGGAACTGCATTCCCTATTTGTTGTTGAATTTTCATTATTGACCCTTCAAAAACAAAAGTATCAGGAAAACTTTGCAGCCTTGCGGCTTCTCTTACCGACAAGCCTCTGTTCTGAAAAGGATGTATCAACATATTTTTTCTATAATTGGAAATTACTACAGACGGTTTATTTGGGTCTAATCGTTTATAAATCCCACTATGACAATTTTTTCGATTTTTATAATTAAGCATTAAATGTTCAGGAATTGCTTGCCAATTTTGTCCTTGTTCGATATAAGAATAACGCTCAATTACATAATCTTCGTTTTTTGATACATAATTTTGTAAAGGTTTTTTGCTGCCTTTTCGCATTTTTTTTGCATAAGTTGAGCCCCCGTTTTTATAATTACCTGTTTCTAATTGTTGTCCATTTTTCAAATCAGGCAAGTCTGATATGGCTTCAGCCACTGTGATTTTCTTTTTTTGTGCTTTTGGAAATTCAAAACAAATACCTGATTTATTACCAACCATAATGAAGCGATTTCTATTTTGTGGCACTCCATAATCGGCTGCGCATAGTACTTTAGAAGAGATAGCATAGCCCAATTCGCTGAAACAACGCTTGATATGTTTTAGTGTAGCACCCTTATTGAAACTTACAATACCCTCAACGTTTTCAAATAAAAACCATTCAGGTGAAAGCTTTCTCACAAATCGAACAAATTCTTCAAACAAAAAATTATTCTTATTTTTAAGATTTCGTGTTTGAGTATTTGAAGTAGAAAAACCTTGACAGGGAGGTCCACCAAAAACAATAAATGGTTTTAATTCGAATTGCTGGGTATCAATATTTCTAATATCTTCATTAATTACAGTTGTATCAAGATGATTTTTTTTGAACGTAAGACTTGCTGCCTTATCTTGTTCAACAGCAACAACAATCGCTAAACCTGCATTTTGAGCACCAAGACTTAATCCGCCCGCACCAGAGAACAGGTCTATCGCTGTGTATACATTGTTATTTTTACTCATAATTCTTTAAGTCCTAATCCTCTTAAATAATTATATATTATATCATAATACTTTTTGGGGCGAGTTCAGAATTGGTATTTGCTGTTCCCAAGATTTATTCTGTAAAAAAGTAATATCAAATTCATTTCTACGAATAATTGAACCAAATATTTCATCGGTAGTTTTTCGTAAAAAATTGCTTATTGTATTTCGATAGTAATAGTTCATTTCTAATTTATTGCCACACCCAAAACATAAAATTCACTCACAAAGTTACATTTTTTTCTGAAATAAATGCAGTTTTTATATATTTTTCTGATTTCCACCCGTTTTTAGGCCTTATTGTATCTACTGCGGATCAACGTCCGCTACAATGTCCAGTCCGCTCCAGCCGGGGCGTGCGCGCAGCCGTACAAAAGCGTCAAGGAGAAATGTCTTCACATCCGGAAGGTTGTCGTGACGGTTGGTGCGCACCCAGAAAGCCGTGATATATTTGCTTTGTACGCGATAAACCGCCGGCACAAAAGGTCCGAATAAACGTTCGCACAAAACCGGCCCTGCTTCGGTTTTAAATACATCTACCGCTTGTTTCAACAAACCGGCGTTGGAATGTTTGAAGTATACTGCAATCAGGCGGGCATAAGGAGGAAAAGCAAATTCTTTCCGTTCTATCAATTGCTGTTCAAAAAAAGAAGGGTAGTCATAGCCGCAAACGGATTGTATCACCGGATTGCCGGGCTGTGCCGTCTGTATCATTACCAAACCCTCCCCGCTTTTACGGCCTGCACGGCCACTCACCTGGGTAAGCAACTGGAAACTGCGCTCATGCGAACGGAAATCGGGAAAGTTAAGTAAGTTGTCGGCATTCAATATACCTACCAGGTTTACCTTGGAAAAATCAAGCCCTTTGGTCACCATTTGCGTACCAATGAGAATATCTTTTTTCCCCGCTTCAAAATCGCTGAGAATACGCTTATAGGAATTTTTCGTACGGGTGGTGTCCAAGTCCAGCCGCGCCAGCCGCGCTGCGGGAAAATGAAGTTGTATTTCTTCTTCTATTTTCTCCGTGCCGAACCCTTTGGTCTGCACATTCGCACTGCTGCAAGAAGGACAAACGCCGGTAAGCGGCTCCGTGTGCCCGCAGTAATGACACATCAATAAATTGGAATGTTTATGATAAGTGAGGCTTACGCTGCATTGACGGCACTGGGGAATATAACCGCACACGGCGCATTGCACGAAAGGCGAAAAACCGCGCCGGTTTTGGAAAAGGATCACCTGTTCCTCCTTTGCCAATGCCTCTCCGATAGCGGTAATCAAAGGCTGCGAAAACAGCCCGTGCATTTGTTTTTTCTTCCGCAAACGGATGGTGTCCAATACTTCTATACGCGGCAATTTCACATCATAGTAGCGCTGCTCAAGTTGCACAATGCCGTATTTGCCGGCCTGTACGTTGTAGTAGGTTTCAATAGCCGGCGTGGCCGTGCCGAGCAACACTTTTATCGATAAATGCGCCGCCAACACTATCGCTGCATCTCTTGCGTTATAACGGGGGGCCGGACTACTCTGCTTGTAACCGGCATCATGCTCTTCGTCTACAATGATCAGTCCGAGTTTACGGAAAGGGAGAAAGAGTGCGGAACGGGCGCCTACAATAATAGAAGGGGCGCCGGGCATTCGAAGGTTGTTATATATCTCCACCCGTTCTTCGTCGCTATAGCGCGAATGGTAGACAGCCACATTATTGCCGAAGATCTGTTCGAGCCGGTCGATCAGTTGTGTCGTTAAGGCAATTTCAGGAACGAGATAAAGCACCTGTCTATCTCTGCGCAATTGTTCGGCAATAAGATGTATATAAATTTCCGTTTTACCCGAAGCCGTAACACCATGCAATAACACCACATTGCGCCTTTTAAACTCTTCCTTCAAGGCATAACGGGCTTTTTTTTGCACCAAAGAGAGCGACGGCATCTGTTTGTACGTAAATACCGAAGGATTCAGACGGCTCACTTCTTGTCGTATCAATTCTATGATTTGCTTGTCGGCACAGGCACCGAACGCGGCAGGAGAATGGTGGTTTAATAAACGTTTCGGAATTTCCATTGTTAACCACGAATGGTTCTCGGCAGATGCAACAGTGATTATATCTAAGATATCTATCAGCAATGCTTCCTGCTTTTTAGCACGGGTAAGGCGTTGCAGGGCTTCCTGCAATTTTTCTTCCGTATCGATGGTTGGGTGCAGGCGAACAAATGTTTCCAGCCGGGGTTTATATTCATTGCGCAAACCGTTGGGCAGTGCTGCTGTCATCACTTCGCCGATGGTGCACATATAGTAATTAGCCATCCATTTCCACAACATCAACTGTGCGCTATTTATCATCGGCTCTTCATCAACAACACCCAGCAAGGGCTTGATCTCAAAACCTGCCGGTGCACGCTCTGATACCGATTGCACTACGGCTTTATAGCGCTTACGGCCTAATTCTACAAACACACGCATGCCGGATAATACTTTATCCGACAGATGTTCCGGTATACTATACGTTAAGGTATGAGGGACGGCTAACGGGAGGATAACATGCGCATATTCCATGCCGGTTACATCACAAAACTATCACTAATTGACTGGTAATGGTAAACTTTTTGTATAACATCCGCGAAAAGCTCCGCCACGCTTAATACTTTAATTTTGGATACGTCGGCATTCGGATCATTGCGCAAGGGGATCGTGTCGCTCACGATCACTTCCTTGATAGATGACCGGGCGATGCGGTCATAAGCCGGCCCCGAAAGCACAGGGTGAGTTGCCATCACACGTACGCTTTGGGCGCCTCTTTCCATCAACATATCGGCGGCTTTGGTAATAGTGCCGGCCGTATCGATCATATCATCCAGAATTAACACATTACGGCCTTCCACGTCGCCAATGGCGGTCATGGAGCCTACCACATTGGCTTTTTCACGTGATTTATGGCAAATAATCATCGGGCATTCCAACAAGCGGGCGTACGCATTGGCGCGTTTTGCCCCTCCCATATCCGGCGCCGCTACCGAAAGGTTTTCGATTTTCAGATTGCGGACATAAGGCAAGAACACGGAACTGGCATAAATATGGTCTACCGGAAAATCAAAGAAGCCTTGTATCTGGTCGGCATGCAGATCGACGGTCATCACCCTGTCGCAACCGGCAGCGGCCAACAGGTTAGCCACCATCTTCGCACCGATGGACACACGGGGACGGTCTTTACGATCCTGACGCGCCCATCCGAAATATGGGATCACCGCGATCACCTTGTGCGCCGAAGCCCTGCGTGCCGCGTCGATCATGAGCAGCAGTTCCATCAGGTTGTCGNNCCGAAATAAGGCATCACGGCTACTACTTTATAGGCCGAAGCACGCCGTGCCGCATCGATCATCAACAACAATTCAAAAAGATTATCCACCGGAGGGAATGTAGACTGCACGATAAACACCGTATTCCCGCGCACGCTTTCGTTAAATGCAGGTTGAAACTCACCGTCGCTGAAATCGGTAACCTGTGATTTACCCAATTCTGCTCCTAATGAGTTAGCAATACGGGTAGCTAAATAACAAGACGAACGTCCTGAAAATATTTGGAATTTATGTTGATTTGATTCCATAAGATATTGGAAATATATTACGACAAAGGTAACCTTTTTAAAGAAAATTTACAAATATATTTTTTAACACCCATTTATCACATGGCAGCATTAAGTTTCCCTATATAATCGAGTAACTCGTCGCGGCCGGATCCCGTTTCGGATGAAGTAATAAAAACCGGCGGTAATTCTTCCCATGTTTGGAGTAAAACTTTCTTGTAATGCGCTACATTCGACGATAAAGCTCCGGCACCCAGCTTATCGGATTTGGTAAACACCAAGGCAAAAGGAACGCCGGCCTCTCCTAAGGTCGAAATAAATTCAAGGTCTATTTTTTGCGGTTCGAGGCGCGCATCCAACAGTACGAACAAGAGCGTTAACTGCTCACGGTGATTGATGTAATCCGCAATGATACCGGAAAATTTACTGCGTGAAGTTTTGGATACTTTCGCATAGCCGTAGCCGGGCAAATCGACCAAATACCAGTTATTATTGATAATAAAATGATTGATCAACTGTGTTTTGCCGCGCNNAATCAACTGTGTTTTGCCGGGTGTCGACGAGGTTTTCGCCAATCCGCTATGTCCTGTCAACCGGTTGATAAGTGAGGATTTACCTACATTCGAACGACCGATAAAGGCATACTCGGGCAAGCGGTTCTTGGGACATTGTTCCACTTTAGCGCTGCTGCAAACAAAGGATGCGGATNNAATTAGGAGATTAAGAGATTAGGAAGGCAAAGATACGATTTTTTTTCTTACCTTTGTAAGAATGAAACAACAAAACACCACAGGCATTCTTTTATCGGACTTGCTCCATAAAGTGAAGCTGGCGCTGGACAAACAGTTGCCGGATAGTTATTGGCTATCGGCCGAAATTAATGAGTTGAAAACCAATGCCACCGGGCACTGTTACCTCATCCTGGCAGAAAAAGAAGAAGACGGTGAGCAGTTGAAAGCCAAAGTTAATGCCAATATCTGGTCGTCGGCCTTCCGGTTGATCAAACCTTATTTTGAAAGTACTACAGGACGCCCATTGGCTGCCGGAATGAAAGTGCTGGTAAAAGTCAATGTACAATATCACATTCTCTACGGTTTAAGCCTGAATATTACTGATATCGAACCGGCTTACACCATGGGCGACATAGCCGTTCAACGCCGCAACACCATTGCCCGCTTAGAAAGCGACGGGGTGTTCGATATGAACCGTGAACTGGACTTTCCCGTTTTACCGCAACGTATTGCGGTGATCTCATCGGAGCAGGCTGCCGGATATCAGGATTTCATCCATCAATTGTATGAGAACGATTATGGCTATGGCTTTCGTGTAACCCTTTTCCCATCTACGGTACAAGGCAATGCCGCTGCCGAAGAAATAATTGCAGCGCTCGACGCCGTGAATAATTTTCGTACGGCATTCGATGTGGTGGTCATTATTCGCGGCGGCGGCGCAGTGGCCGACCTTGCCTGCTTTGACGATTACACATTAGCCTCCAACGTGGCGCAATTCCCCCTGCCTGTTCTCACCGGCATAGGCCATAACAAAGATGAAAGCGTAGTGGACATGGTTGCGCATCTTTCATTAAAAACACCTACCGCCGTAGCTGATCACCTGATCAATCGCCTTATGGAAGAAGATGCGGAACTTGATAACTACAGCACTATACTTGCCGGAATAACCGCCACTGTGCTGAATAAGGAAACACTGGGTCTGCAACTGATGCGGCAACAAATACGACAGTATGTAGAACAGCGACTGCAACAGGAAACTTTTAACCTGCAGTTATATGCCAACGATCTGCAAAGCTATAATCCATATAATATTTTGGCGCGGGGATATGCAGTGGTCAGACAACAAGGCAAAGCCATCACCGATCCTGCCTGTATTCGCCCGGACGAGGCTATGAATATCACCCTGCATAAGGGGCAATTACGAATTACAAGTTACGAATTACAATACGATGAAAAAAAATAGCACAAAATTAACCTATAACTCAGCGAAGGAAGAATTGGAGACGATCGTAAAAAAGCTGAAAAACGGCACGGCCGATATCGATCAACTAACGGCCGATATTGAACGCGCAGGCGAATTATTGGAGTTCTGCAAGGAGCGCCTGCAGCAGGTGGAAAAACAGGTAGGTGAAGGGTGAGAGGGTTTAAAAATTCAAAGATTTAAAGATTTAAAGGTTTAAAAAAGTAGGTAGTATGCCGTTGGCAGTTGTCACACTCACTCATCGTTCATCTCTAATCCCCTAATTTCATTAATCACTTAGTCACTTTTTTCATTTTCAATTTTCAATTTTCAATTCTCCATTTTCAATTAACCTTCACGGTCTTAACATCGCCTGCACATCAGGGGTGGCATAGCTTTTCATTTGTCCGGCTTCTTCATAAATGAGATACGCACCTAATTCGAGATGTTCAGTTAACAGAACTTTTGCCTGCTCCAATCCCACCACCATAAACATTGTGGCATAAGCATCGGCGGTCATGCAATCAGCGGCATAGACCGTAGCGCTTAGCAAATTATGATTGACCGGATAGCCGGTGCGCGGGTCAATGGTGTGGGCATATTTTTTTCCGTTTTCCACATAAAATTTACGGTAATTGCCCGAAGTAGCCATAGCACGGCCGGTAAATTGCACAACGGCTTCCAACGTCTCGCCTGCAATCATATTCCCATCTTCCGGACGGTCAATGCCCACGCTCCACAAGTCCCCTTTTTTATTTTTACCGGCGCAACGAATTTCGCCCCCAATTTCGACCAAATAGTTGGTAATACCCTGCGTCTCCAGCCACTTGGCCGTCACGTCTACCGAATAGCCTTTAGCAATAGCGTTAGTACTTACACTTATACGCGGATCGCTTTTGATGATCTGCCGGTTATCCAATGTCAGTTTATCCATACCCACAAAGGTTTTCAGGCTGTCAATTATCCCCGGCGTAACTTTTTCCTTATGTTTGAATCCAAAGCCCCAGGCGTCGAACAATGGCGCTGCTGAAATATCAAATACACCTTCCGAAATAGTATACATTTCTTGTGAACGATGAAATACTTCCATAAAATAATCGTCCACTTCCACCGCTTCGTTCCGGTTCACACGGGAAATAATTGATGTAGTATCATAGATAGACAGCGACCTGTTGAACACGGTCAGCAAAGAATCAACGGCCGGCTGAAAATCGCGTCCTTCCGCATCACGGTAAATAATACGATAGGTTGTACCGAGGGCAAAACCATCGATCACCTTATATTGTTTTTCGACAGTGTTGCAGGAGACTAAGGTGAAAAGGTAAAGGGTGAAAAGGGTGAAAGGGTGAAGGGTGAAGGGTTTCATGAGATCACAAGTTACGAGTTACAAAAGTTACAAGTTACGGGTTTATGACCACAAAAGTACTATTTTTTTGTAAGATTTGGTAAGATACGGAAAAAGCCGTATCTTCGAAGTCGAAACAAAATAGAATAACGCATGTTAATTACCAAACGGCAGCAAAATATTCCTTTGCGCTTCGCGATGATTGGCAACGGTAGTTGGGCTACCGCTTTGACTAAAGTATTGCTTAACTGTCCGGACAAACTCCAATGGTTCGTCCGTGATCCTAAAATGATTAAATACATTGAAAAATATCACCGGAATCCCGAATTTCTACGAAGTGCACAATTAGATGCTTCACGGCTCAGTATGTCGGACGATATCAACACGGTGGTGCGCAATGCCGACGTGCTGGTGTTTTGCATTCCCGCCGCCTATCTCAAAGGCGAATTGGATAAACTGACCGAATCGTTGGAAGGGAAATTTATTGTTACGGCCATTAAGGGCATGATTCCCGGCGATAACCTTACCGTATCGGAGTATTTCAATCGAAAATACAATATTCCCTATGATAATATCGGTACCATCACCGGCCCTTGCCATGCGGAAGAGGTAGCGCTGGAACGCTTGTCTTATCTCACTTTTTCATGCAAGAAAATAGAAAATGCCGAGTTTTTAGCTGAAAAATTTGCCTGTAGCTATATCAAAACCCGTAGCGGGACAGATATCTATGGAGTTGAATACGCTGCTGTTTTGAAGAATATTTATGCCGTAGTAGTGGGTGTGTGCCATGCGCTGGGTTATGGCGACAATTTTTTAGCTGTGTTAGTAACCAATGCACAGGGCGAAATGAAACGTTTCCTTAACCACACCTATCCCAGCGACACGCGTAACATGACCCAATCGTCATACATGGGCGACCTGCTGGTAACCTGTTATTCGCAGTTCAGCCGCAACCGCACTTTCGGCGGAATGATAGGCAAAGGCTATTCTGTAATAGCCGCACAAACCGAAATGAATATGGTAGCGGAAGGCTATTACGCCTGTAAAAGCATACACGACATTAACTTATCGCATGAAGTAGACATGCCCATTGCCGAATCGTTATACCGTATCTTATACGAAGGCGCCTCACCGGCAAAAGAGATGGAAGCGCTGACGGAGGTATTACAGTAAAAGGTAGAAAGGTAAAGGGTGAAAAGGTATTTTCGCTTAATGCCTAACACTTCGCCTAAAAAGTTTTGATTTAAATTCCTTATTAAATACAAAAATCCCCGATATGCATGTACCGGGGATTTGTATCGTACTTAAGAGATGTAAGATTTTCGTCCTTACATTTATTCCTGCATCAACAGTTCCATGATCTTGATGGATGCCAGGGCCACGGGCGTTCCGGGGCCGAAGATGGCAGCAGCGCCGGCCTTGTATAAGGCGTCATAGTCCTGCGCAGGAATTACACCGCCTACAATTACCATGATATCTTCACGGCCAAGTTTTTTCAGCTCATCAATAATTTGAGGTACGAGCGTTTTGTGTCCGGCAGCCAATGAAGATACACCCACTACATGCACATCGTTCTCCACAGCTTGTTTGGCGGCCTCAGCAGGCGTCTGGAACAAAGGTCCCATATCCACATCGAATCCTACGTCGGCATAACCGGTAGCTACTACTTTAGCGCCACGGTCGTGACCGTCCTGTCCGAGTTTGGCGATCATAATACGGGGTTGACGACCTTCTTTTTTAGCAAATGCAGCGACTAATTTTTTAGCTTGCTCAAAATCACTGTTGTTTTTCGATTCGGCGGCATAAACACCTGTATTCATACGGATAGTTGCTTTATAACGTCCTACAATTTTTTCGCAGGCATCGGAAATTTCGCCGAGGGTAGCGCGCACTTTAGCGGCTTCCACAGCGAGTTCCAACAAGTTGCCCGACTTGGTTTCAACGGCTTTGGTGATGGCAGTCAGGGCAGCCTGCACCTTAGCTTCGTCACGCGAAGCACGCAGTTTCGTCAGACGTTCAATTTGCGACTGGCGTACTTTAGCGTTGTCCACGTCGAGAATTTCGATAGGATCTTCTTTTTCCAAGCGGTATTTGTTCAAACCAACGATCGTATCGGTATGCGAGTCGATGCGCGCCTGTTTGCGGGCTGCCGCTTCTTCGATACGCAATTTGGGCAAGCCGGTTTCAATGGCTTTGGCCATACCGCCGAGCTTTTCCACTTCCATAATATGCGCCCAGGCGCGTTGTGCTATATCATTGGTCAGTTTTTCCACATAGTAAGAACCTGCCCAGGGGTCGAGCGACTTAGTGACATTGGTTTCTTCCTGTATGTAAATTTGGGTGTTGCGGGCAATACGTGCAGAGAAATCCGTGGGCAAGGCAATAGCCTCATCGAGCGCGTTGGTGTGCAAGGACTGTGTATGTCCGAGCGCCGACGCCATGGCTTCGATGCAGGTACGCGCCACATTGTTGAACGGATCCTGCTCAGTGAGCGACCAGCCTGAAGTCTGCGAGTGCGTGCGCAATGATAATGATTTCGGATTTTTCGGGTTGAACGTTTTCACGATCTTCGCCCAGAGCATACGGGCAGCACGCATCTTGGCAATTTCCATGAAGTGGTTCATGCCGATAGCCCAGAAGAACGACAGGCGCGGCGCAAAGGCATCAACATCCATGCCGGCAGCCAAACCGGTGCGGAGGTATTCCCAACCGTCGGCCAGCGTGTAAGCCATCTCTATATCACAGGTGGCACCGGCTTCCTGCATGTGGTAACCGGAAATGGAAATAGAATTGAACTTCGGCATTTTTTTAGCGGTGTACGCAAAAATATCACCGATAATACGCATAGAAAATTCAGGCGGGTAAATATACGTATTACGCACCATGAATTCTTTCAAAATATCATTCTGTATCGTACCGCTCAATTCTTCGAGGGTAGCGCCCTGTTCCAAACCGGCCACAATGTAGAAGGCCAGCACCGGCAACACCGCACCGTTCATGGTCATGGACACCGACATCTTGTTCAGGGGTATCTGGTCGAAGAGCACTTTCATGTCTTCCACGCTGCAAATACTCACACCGGCTTTACCCACGTCGCCCACCACGCGCGGATGNNGGATGGTCGGCGTCGTAGCCGCGGTGCGTGGCCAAGTCGAAGGCCACCGACAAGCCTTTCTGTCCGGCTGCCAAGTTACGGCGGTAGAAAGCGTTACTTTCTTCGGCGGTAGAGAAACCTGCATACTGGCGAATAGTCCAGGGACTCATCACATACATGGTGCTGTAAGGCCCACGCAGGAAAGGTGGAAGGCCTGCAGCATAGTTCAGGTGTTCGAGATTTTCGAGGTCTTTTTCGGTATATATACTTTTCACCTCGATCTGTTCCGGGGTGTTCCACACAGCCGGTTTAACCACACCGGCTTTGGGTGCAGCGTTGTAATTTATATTGTCAAATTTTGGTCTCATACTCGTTAAATTTTTAAGCAATGCCCAATTCCTTTTGATACTGTTTCAGCGTTTCCAGCACATTGCTTTTCACGTTGATGAAATTTTTAACGCCTTTGGCTTCGAGATCGGCGCGGCAGGCGGGGTCGCCGGCCACTACCAGTATACCTTTACCACCGAGTTGCCCGGCAATTTGCGGCACTGCTTCGGCATATTCATCATCGGAAGAACAGGCTACAACAATATCGGCTTTGGCGGCCAGTGCGGCTTTCACGCCTTCTTCAATAGTAGCAAAACGGTTATTGTCGACTACCTTGTAGCCTGCACAGGCAAAGAAGTTGCTGGCAAACTGGGCGCGGGCGCGACAGAAGGCGAGGTTGCCGAAGGTCAACATAAACACCTGCGGTTGCTTACCGCTCTTGTCGGTGGCATAACGCAAGGCTTCAAAAGCCTGTGCGCCGCGATACTGTTCTATCGGCTCAGCGATTTTATTCTCTGCTTTACAATGACAGGAAGCGCCACGGGACACCGTTTCCGGCTTCACATCCTTATCTATCTGCTCTGTGAAATTAGGATACTGATTCGTTCCCAACAGGATTTCGCGGCGGGTGGCCATATTCATGTCCCGCTTTTGCGACGAGGCTTTTACCTGTTCCTGAACGAAACCGGCTTTAAATGCAGCGAAGTAACCGCCTTTTTCTTCCACTTGTTTGAATAATTTCCAGGCTTCTTCGGCAATAGATGCAGTCAGCGATTCTATATAATAGGAACCGGCTGCAGGATCTGCTATACGATCGAAATAAGATTCTTCTTTCAACAGGATCTGCGTGTTGCGGGCAATGCGGTTAGAGAATGCCGACGGCTTACGGAAGGCTTTATCGAACGGCTGCACTTCAAGACTGTCGACACCGGCCAACACGGCGCTCATACTTTCGGTAGTGCCGCGTAGCATATTCACATAGGGATCATATACCGTTTGGTTCCAAGCCGAAGTTACGGCATGAATTTTCATGGTAGCGGAACTTTCTTCCTTAGCGCCATAAGCTTTCACGATGTTAGCCCAAAGTATACGTGCCGCGCGGAATTTCGCCATTTCCATAAAATAATTGGAACCTACGGCAAAAGTAAATTTAATTTTTGAAGCGGCGAGGTCAGCGCTCACACCGGCTTCGGTGAGGCGGCTCATGTATTCGCTGCCCATGGCTAATCCT
>DBDM01000180.1:0-440 GCA_002293585.1 Bacteroidales bacterium UBA932 | reverse complement strand
TAGGCGCCAACGCCCACCGTGCGGAATTGCGGAAGGTTTTTCGACAGTTCCACCACTGTTTTCAATTGGTCGAAAGCCGTTGCTTCATCTTTACAGAAAGCGCCGTGCAGGCTAAGACGACGAAGCGGATCAAAATCAATAGAACCGCGTACTTCGCTGCTGTTACCGGCAGTGGCCTTTTTCATGAATAAAGTCAACAGGTCAACAGCCGTGTGACAAGCGCCTGTGAAATTCACTTCGACGGCCGAAAGCACAATGCCTTTCATCAGCGTGTCGAAATCAGCCGGGGTGATGCCGTCTTTACATAGCCGGAAACCGATAGCGTCAACGCCTTTGTTCAAGGCATCAAGCGTATCTTTATTTGCTTCGGCTACATTTTCGCGGGCATCGAAGTCCTGGCGCACCAGCCACTTGTTGTCGGTCTTAGCGCTATGTACCAA
>DBDM01000113.1:3122-3291 GCA_002293585.1 Bacteroidales bacterium UBA932 | reverse complement strand
TACAAAGCCAGCGGGAACCCGCGTTTGCACATCGAATTAACTTTAGTGCGCCTGTCGAATATAGGTGCTGAAAAAAAAAACGATAGTCCCGACGAAGACGAGCCGGTAAGCAGTCAGCAGTCAGCAGTCGGCAGTCAGCAGTCGGCAGTGAGCAGTCAGCAGTCGGCAG
>DBDM01000113.1:0-3103 GCA_002293585.1 Bacteroidales bacterium UBA932 | reverse complement strand
CTCATCACTCATCACTCATCAGCACCGTCTGTTGTCAATGACCCGTCCCCCGTCTCCCGTCCCCCGTCACCAAAATCCTTCTCCCTGAAAGCGGCGCTGACACAGCCTAAACAGGAGGAGAAAGAAGAAGAAAAACCGGTTGCAGAAAATCAACCGTTCACGCAGGATGAATTGCTGACGGCATGGGATGCATTGGTGCTGCACGTGTCGGCCAATCCCCGCCACCTCAGGCTGGCCAATGCGTTGAAAACTTCCCAGCCTACACTGAAAGATGCGGCCACTGTCAGCTTTGCCGTGATGAATGAAGTGCAGAAAGACTGGTTGTTGAAAAATATGGCGCGGGATATTTTGGATTTTCTTTGCGATAAACTAAATAACAACAGTTTACAATTAGATGTTATGGTGTCTGAGGAATTGCCCGACGATACCAAATCGCGCCTTTATATGCCGGATGAAAAATTTCGTTTTTTAACGGAAAAATATCCTCAGGTGCAACAACTCCGGCAGGCAATTAATTTGGATGTGAAGTAAAAATCTGTAAAAATACGCTGTTAATATTGTTTTCAATTGGTGGAAAACTATCTTTAATATTGTAAATAATTGTACATCAGCGCAGTATGAGCTAACCACTTGGTTAGTTACCACTTGGTTAGTTACCATTTGGTTAGTTTTAAAAAAATACTTACCTTTGCCAAAATTAATGACTATGGAAACAAAGAATCCTTTCTTTTTTGGCCACATGGTTGCCGGAGCTGCCTTTACTGACAGAGAATCGGATACTCGGAGACTCATGGCCAATTTTAAAAATGGTATAAATACTATACTTATTTCTCCACGCCGATGGGGAAAATCATCTTTGGTGCAAAAGGCCGGTGCATCTGTACATGGACGAAAAGTCAAAGTAGCATATCTTGATTTATTTTCTATACGTAGCGAACAGGAGTTTTATGCCGCCTATACTAAGGCAATATTATTCGCTACTTCTACCAAATGGGAAGACTGGATGAAAACATCGAAGGATTTTTTTAAGCGAATTACCCCAAAAATTACTATTGGACTTGATCCCGTACACGATTTTTCTATAGGATTGAATTGGGATGAAGTGAAAAATAATGTGGATGAAGTGTTAAATTTACCCGACAAAATTGCTAAGGCAAAAAATTGCCGCATGGTGGTGTGCATTGATGAGTTTCAAAATATTGCCAATTTTACTGATTCTCTTGCTTTTCAAAAATTGCTTCGCAGCAAATGGCAAAAGCATACAGCAACGTGTTATTGCCTTTATGGAAGTAAATTCCACATGATGCAAGAATTGTTCGAGCGACAATCAATGCCGTTTTACCGTTTCGGCGATTTGATACACTTGGATCANNATTGGACGTCTTTTATTAAAATGCAGTTCGATAAAACAAGGAAAAGAATTAACCGCGGCCTGATTGAAAAAATTATACATGTTGTAGACAGGCATTCTTATTACGTGCAGCAACTTTCATATCTGCTATGGGAAAAGACCAAAACCACAGCAACTGCCGATTCTTTTAATGAAGCATTAGAAGATATGATTAGGCAAAATTCATTATTGTATCAACGCGACACAGAAGGTATGTCGGCCACCCAAATGAATTTTTTAAAGGCAGTGGCTTGTGGCGTAAAGCAAAATTTGAGTAGTAAGGAAATCATAGACAAGTATAATTTAGGCACCTCGGCAAATATCAATAAGATAAAAAAAGCTTTGTTAGCTAATGAATTTATTGACATTCGCAATAAAGAAGTTTCCTTCATTGATCCTGTGTACGAGTTGTGGTTTAAACAAGAAATATTAGGCGAACGGAATTTATTCGTGTAAATCCTTTTGTCTTTTTTATCCGCATTTACTCGAACTGCAACCGCATTCCTTTTCTACTGATATCGGCTCTTCCGTTAGCCCACACCAAATGTCCGTTAACGAAAGTGTGTGTTACCGATGCGTGGAACGTGGCGCCTTCAAAGGGCGACCATCCGCATTTATACAGTATATTTTCTCTATTTACGCTAAGCGGCGCCTTTGGGTCAACCAGTACGAGATCGGCATAATATCCCTCACGAATGAACCCGCGCCGGTGTATGCCGAAAGCTTTGGCCGGGGCATGGCATAAATGTTCTATTACCTGTTCGACAGTGAAAATATTACGCCGGCATAGCTCCAGCATGGCCGGCAATGTGTGTTGTATCATGGGTATGCCCGACGGCGCTTGCAGGTAGGCCTGCTGCTTTTCTTCCCACAGATGCGGTGCATGGTCGGAGCCGATCACTGTGATGGTGTTGTTATGTATTGCCTTGCGCAAGGCTTCACGGTCGTCGGCCGTCTTGATGGCGGGATTGCATTTGATGAGATTGCCGGATCTTTCGTAGTCGTCATCACAGAACCATAGGTGGTGTGGACAGATTTCTCCGGAAATGTATTGTTCCGAAGGAAAATTATTCACTTCTTTCGCTGTGGTTAGATGCAATATATGCAGGCGACCGGTGTATTTTAGCGCAAGGTCTATGGCCTTAGCCGTGGAACGCATGCAGGCTTCTTCACTGCGGATCAAAGGATGAAAAGCTGCCGTTAAATTATCGCCGTAGCGGGTCTTAAACCATTCCAGGTTAGTACGGATAATATCTTCGTCTTCGCAATGTGCGGCGATCAGCACCGGTGATTCGGCAAAAATAGCCGATAATATTTTTTCATTATCCACCAGCATGTTGCCGGTGGAAGAACCCATGAACAGCTTGACACCGCACACTTCGCGCGGATTTATTTTTTTAATTTCGGAAAGATTTTCATTTGTGGCGCCGAGGTAGAACGAATAATTAGCCAATGATACGGCGGCTGCNNCGGGCGGTGTGTTGTTCGGCATATCCATGAATGAAGTAACGCCTCCGGCAACGGCCGCCATGCTTTCCGTAGCGATATCGGCTTTAGCGGTAGCGCCCGGATCGCGGAAATGTACGTGGTCATCAATAACGCCGGGCAACAGCCATTTTCCGGCAGCGTCAATAATTTCACCTTCGGGCGAAAACGGCGGCCGGCCTTTAAAAACTGAGCTTATGCTGTCATCATCAATCACCACCCCGCCGA
>DBDM01000191.1:298-4475 GCA_002293585.1 Bacteroidales bacterium UBA932 | reverse complement strand
TCGGCAGGTAGCACCTGTTCAACGCGGCAACTGCCGTCGCGTTTGATGATGATCGCTTCGCCGGGCATAAGTTCTTTAATGGTCGACGTGCGTACACGCAGCGCCGTTTGGATCACGGGGCGTTCGGATGCCGCCACGATAATTTCGTCGTCTATATAATAAAATGCCGGACGTATGCCGTGCGGGTCACGGAGCACAAAGGCGTCGCCGTTGCCGATGATGCCGCACATGGCGTAGCCGCCGTCCCACTGCGGTGCGCACTGCTGCAAGAGGTGCGACACGTCCACCTTTTGCTCAATTTTTTTATNNCCTATGGCATAACCGCCGTCAAAGCGGTGGGTGGCCGATTGGAGTACTTGCGCAATGTTGATCTGTTCCGCCACTTGCCGGGCAATAACACGTTTATCGGTTTCATTCTCCCGCAGTTTATGGTACAATTGTTCGTTCTCCCTGTCGAGGAAATGCCCAATCTTCTCAAGTACGGTTACGGTATCCGACAGGTCGCGCGGGTGTTGTCCTATTTCCACCAATTGGTCGAAAATTTCGTCGGCATTGGTCAGGTTGAAATTCCCGGCCAGCACCAGGTTGCGTGATTCCCAGTTGCTTGATCGCATCACGGGATGCACATATTCTATAGACAAATTGCCGTGGGTGCGGTAGCGGAGATGACCTAAGTACAGTTCGGAAAGATAAGGCACATTCGTTTTTATCCAGTTTTCGTCAGCCTGCGGATTTTTCCCCAAAACGCTAAGGGCGGAGTTGATGCTATCGAACACATCGCGGATGGGCGTGGACGAATTGGAACGGTTACGATCGATGAAAGGAACACCCGGAGGCATATTTAATTTCATGGAAGCAACTCCTGCACCGTCCTGACCGCGGTTGTGCTGTTTTTCCATTAACAGGTAAAGGCGCTGTATGCCGTAACTCCAACTACCATATTTTTGCCTGTAGTAGCTAAGCGGTTTACGTAGACGGATCAATGCAATGCCACATTCATGATTCAATACATCAGTCATAATGCCGGATAATTTATGTTTTCTTTAATAATGAAGGCTCCCGGATAATTGGAAGAAATGCTTTGCAGGAAACGCAAAGCGTCGGTACGTGTCCTGAAATCGCCCACCGCTACTTTAAAATACAGGTTTTGATAGCTGAGGTAGCTGCGCACGTCAGGATATTTGGCTTTAAATTCATTCTCTATTTCCGTGGCGCGCTGGCGGGCGGTTTGGCCATTGTCAAAAAACAAGCGCACACGGAAGCCGGCCGTTTGTTTGGACATGTTACGGATAATATAGCCGTTCATCACGTCTCTGATGTCGGGCGACTGATGTAACGTTACGGTGTAGCCCTCTCTATTGGGTGTACGTAGTAGCGTGAAAACATCCGTATGGACGGGCGTGGCGACAATGCTGTCGGCTTGTGCCTGTTCCTGTGCCATCAACACGGGAACACCCATGAATGAATATAAACATAAACCAATCAGTAATTTTCTCATTTTATTTCAAACTTTTCAGCAGATCATTCAAATTCATCCTGTCTATTTTCAGCCGTTTAGAAAACAAACCCGACTTGACTTTTAAATAGCCTTCCACATCAAACTGTTCTAGGGTGTTGCGGTCATTCATATCCAAATTGACCAATGCTATCAAGTCTTTTACCTCTACAAGCACTTCTAATTTATTATACTCGTTCGATTTCGGGGCAATGGTAATGGAGTCGTTCACTGTCAGGGTCGCCAAATTTTGTCCATCGCGGAAAACTTCCAAAATACCCTGGTCGAGGGTTAATTTTTTTCCGGTAGGATTATCGACCTTAACACCCAATGTAAGGAGAACTTGTGAAGTGTTGAGGAACGATACGTTGTCTGGACGAATATCTACTATGCTGATATTTTTATAATTAGTGCATGAAATCAACATAAGTGACAAAAAACCAAGCAATAGACTTTTCTTCATAATAGAAATTTTATGCAAATATACGAAAAATGCCGATAGCTTTTAGTATCTTTGTGGAAAATATGGAAAATAAAGCCTTATATATTGAAACCTATGGTTGTCAGATGAATGTGAACGATAGCGAGGTCGTAGCCGCTATTATGCAACCGGAGGGTTACCGCTTGACGGAGCGAATGGAAGATGCTGATGTTATTTTTGTTAATACCTGTTCGATACGGGAAAATGCCGAACAGCGCATTTGGGGGCGTTTGGATGTTTTCCGGCTCGAGAAACGCCGTAATCCGGCCTTGTTGGTTGGTGTATTGGGTTGTATGGCAGAGCGTTTAAAGGAAGAATTGCTGGAGAAGGGGATCGTGGACTTAGTGGCAGGCCCCGATGCTTACCGCTCCCTGCCCTTGCTGGTGGCGCAGGCCGAAACCGGGCAGAAAGGAATTAACGTATTGCTTTCGCGGGAAGAAACGTATGCCGATATTTCCCCGGTGCGCATGGATAAAAACGGCGTCAGCGCTTTTGTGTCCATCATGCGCGGATGCAACAATATGTGCAGCTATTGTGTAGTGCCTTATACCCGCGGCGCCGAGCGCAGCCGTAATCCGGAAACCATATTGCACGAAGTGCGGGAATTGTTTGACAAAGGCTACCGTGAAGTCACCTTGCTGGGGCAAAACGTGGACTCGTATCATTGGTCGGAAGGAACGACTTCAATGAGTTTTGCACAACTGATGGAACAGGTGGCATTGGTCGATCCGTTGCTGCGTGTGCGTTTTGCTACGTCGCACCCTAAGGATATGAGCGACGAGGTGTTGCATACTATGGCTAAATATCCGAATATATGCAAGCACATTCATCTGCCCGTACAATCGGGCAGCACACGCATATTGGAGTTGATGAACCGTAAATATACCCGTGAAATGTACCTTGAGCGTATCGCAAAAGTGCGTGAAATACTGCCCGATTGTACCGTTTCCACCGATGTTATTGCCGGATTTTGTACCGAAACCGAACAAGACCACCATGATACCTTGTCGTTGATGAAGGAAGTGGGTTTCGATATGGGCTTCATGTTTCAGTACTCCGAACGTCCGAACACCAAAGCGGCGCGGCATTTCAAGGATGATGTGCCGGAACAGGAGAAAAACCGCCGTTTAAATGAAATTATAACTTTACACAATGAATTATCATTGCAAAATAATGAACAGGAAATAGGTAAAGTGCGCGAAGTGTTGGTAGAAGGCGTTTCCAAACGTTCCGCCGAGGAATTGTTCGGCCGTACTTCACAAAATAAAGTAGTGGTATTTCCTAAAAATAATTATAAAGTAGGCGATTATGTTAATGTGAAGATAGAACGTTGTTCTTCGGCTACATTAATGGGTGCGCCGCAAATTTAACAACATGAAGGAGAGAAAATTAATAACATCCGTGCGTAATGGCCGTATTATTGACGTGGTTGAACTTATAGAGAAGTCGCGTGCGCGCCGTGCAAAAAGGCTTTTCGTGATAGAAGGGCACAAGGAGATCAAGATGGCCTTGTCGGCCGGTTACCTGATGGAATCGCTTTACGTGTGTGAAGGATTGGGATCCGTGGGCCTTTTTTTAGATTCGTTGACTACCTTTAAACGTATCTATAAAGTGAACGGCGAGGTGTTTGCTAAAATGGCCTACCGTGATAATTCCGACGGACTGCTGGCGGTTATGCACGACCGGACGCTGTCGTTGGAGAAAGTGAAATTATCGGAAAATCCTTTTGTGATCGTACTCGAATCGGTGGAAAAGCCGGGGAACCTTGGCGCTATATTGCGCACGGCCGATGCGGCCGGAGCGGATGCGGTGATCATTTGCGACCCGCTCACCGATCTGTTTAATCCTAATGTGATCCGTTCCAGCATAGGTTGTATTTTTACACAACAAGTGGCGGTTTGCTCGTCGCAGGAAGCGTTACATTGGTTGAAGACGAATAAAATACGGACTTTTGCGGCGGAACTCGAAGCCTCGCAATGGTACCACGAGGCCGATTACCGGGGGCCATCGGCAGTGGTCATGGGTACTGAGGCCGACGGACTGACCGAGTTTTGGCTACAGCGTGCGGATACCCACGTGAAAATTCCCATGCGTGGAAAAATAGATTCGTTGAATGTGTCGGTGTCCACGGCGGTACTTACTTTTGAGGCTATGCGGCAGCGCGGATTTTAAATACAATAGCTATGAAATCATTTGCACTT
>DBDM01000191.1:0-278 GCA_002293585.1 Bacteroidales bacterium UBA932 | reverse complement strand
TGGTAAATATCCCTATGAACTTATGCCTGCCGATACGGCGGAGGAAGCCATGCAGCTATTTAAGGAGAATGCTTTGGAAGGTATGAATGTGACCATGCCGTTGAAAGCAGCCGTGATTCCTTTTATGGATGAGCTCGACGATACGGTACGCCTGTTGAATGCGGCCAATGTAGTGGTAAGGCGCAACGGGAAACTGAAAGCGTATAACACTGATGTGTGCGGCGTGTCGGGCGCATTGGAAGCAGCTGGTGTGGAACTTTATGAACTGCCTTGCTTAG
>DBDM01000211.1 GCA_002293585.1 Bacteroidales bacterium UBA932 | reverse complement strand
TGGGGAACTATGAGTACCAGGTCATCAATGGGATTGAAATCAGCAATTTTCCTCCACCTGAGACTAGTAATGCAATATCAGTAATGACGGGGCTCATTACCGTTGAACCCACGCTGAGAGACTCTCTCGGGCTGATTACCGCAGAAAATGAAGACCGCTACAACTACCTTTGGTATACCTTCGGGTCGAAAATAGACACCATGTCCACCACCCGCCAGCTGGTAGACCAGCCGGTAGGCCTGCCATTGGGAACCCACAAGATATACTACCGCGTAACCGAGAAAAGCACCAGTGTATTTAAAGATACCAGTTTTTATGTAAGAATCAGCACCACCATATCTGACGGCTTTTTAGTGTTGAACGACATCAGCGGAAAAACGCGGGTAGACATGCTTTCATGGTATGATAACACCTTTAACCACATCACTGATGTGGTGGGCAGTCCCCTGCCGGACAATCCGTTCAAAATAGTGTTGAATATGAATATTATTTGGCCGAGGCTGAACCTACAAAGAGCTGCTATTCACGTGTTAACCAAATCTGGAAGTGTAAAGTTAGATCCCGACCTTGCCTATAAGGCTGACGATCCGGGATACAACGCTACATGGGACTTTGTACCCGGCACCGCTCCGTCGAATTTCATAGCGGATAATCTAATTTCCTATCAGACGCAGAGTTATAATGCCATGGTGTCACAGGGGAATCTCTACATCTATGGTTCTATGAATACTATGTTGTATCGTCGATGGAATTTTCCAGCTAATTTCAGGGATAAAAAACAATTCACAGCATCTTCGCAGTGTGTAACTGCGAATGGCGCCAGGTACCTGATATTTGATGAAGATAATAAGAGCCTGTACAGTATAACAACTACCGGAGCCGCATGCGATGCATTAACGTTTACAAACTCCCCCCCGTTGACACCGGTAACGAATATGGAAAAAGACCTCGTATTTATGGGTGCAACTCAAAATATGGCTGCACAGGGGCTAACGCTGACTTATTATGTCCTGCTGAAAGACGCCTCCAATGATTACTGGATACTTCGCATGCTGCCGGGTGCGGGAAGTGCCGCCTGGACACAGGAATATTGGCATAAAATAGGCTCCAAGGGTACTGGTGCAAAAGATATTGACAAGGCTACCGTATTTGCTACCGGCGGCCAGTATAACCATAGCCTGTATTATGCAGTAGAAGGAAAAGTCTATAAATACAACATCCCCGACGACAATTGGTTTGAAGTGCTGGACAAAACGCCGGAGAAAGTTACCTATATGGATTTTAACAATTACAATGCAGCGGTTACGGGAGATGCTTATACCTTGTACAAAAGTATAACAGTAGCCACCGTCAACGATGCCGGCCGGGGCTCCCTGGCGGTATATGATATTTACAGCGACGATACCAAGTGGACAGTGCGTACTCATCCGACTAACGACCAACCTATGGAGTGGACAAGTGCGAATTATAACTTCGGTAAAATCGTCAGCGTTTGCTGGAAACCAAACTATGCCTGGTAACCCACCGCTGTTACCAAAAAAATAACCAACCCCCCATCCNNCAGCGAACGCCGGTGGGGGTTTTGTTTTTTTTTGGGGGGGGTATGTTTTTTTTGGCAGGTAATTTTTTTTGTTTACCTTTGTATTGTTGAATATTAAATGAAATCCATCACTCGCGCATAAACCAGGTTTCAAAATGAAGCCTATTATCTAAATCACAAAAAGTTGAATGAAAAAGATCAATATTATAACTGTACAAGACATAGATATTTCTATTACAACAGAAAACAATGACGATTATATTTGCCTTACTGACATGGTAAAAGGCAAGGAAGGTGAAGACCATATTAGAAATTGGATGCGTAACCGCAATACAATTGAATTTCTCGGTACTTGGGAGATGCTCCACAATTCAACATTTAAAGGTGTCGAATTCGACACCTTTTTACATGAGGCGGGAGCAAATCGTTTTAATATGACACCTCGTAAATGGATTGAAGCAACCAATGCTACCGGATTGATTTCCAAAGCAGGGCGAAATGGCGGAACGTATGCTCACAAAGATATTGCTTTTGAGTTCGGTTCATGGCTCAGTCCCGTATTTAAACTTTATTTGATTACCGAATATCAGCGGCTCAAAGAAACTGAAGCCAATCCAATGCTTGGAGACTGGAATGTCAAACGAGTACTTAGTAAGGTAAACTATACTATTCATACCGATGCTGTTCGTGATTTTGTAATTCCAAAAAGGGTTAAATATACGCGACACGGCAAGCATCAACGAATTGGTTGTATTGGCAAATCTTGAATCTTTCAATGCCGAATTGCTAAAACGAAATATAGATAAAATCTCACGATATACTTGTCTGCACGAAATGGCAAACCAACAACTTACTCGCCTTAACACAATAGATGCAGAAAAAGGATTTAGAAAGTTGAGTGCAAAAAATTAGGCGCCATGCGCATTTCTTGTTAACGCACCCTCATCAGCGAACGCCGGTGGGGGTTTTGGTTATTAGGGGGGGGGACAAAAAGAGTCTTCATTCTATATTTATATATTTCGTTTGAGAAATTTATTTTGCAAATAAGAAATTTTTATTACCTTTGCCACTGAAACGATGAACAATGAAAATAGCTAACCGGCAAATACTTGACAAATATGTAACCAAAAATGCCAATGCGTTGAACGTGATTGAACGTTGGATCGATATCATGGAGCAAGCCGAATGTGAAAGCCACAATGACCTGAAAAAATTATTTCCTTCGGCTGATTATGTAGGCAATATATGATAAAATTAATTGCAAAATTATATAGTTATGAAACAGATATTTCAAGAAGTCAAAGAGCTCAAAACACAAAGCGAATATGATAAAGCAATGGCTTACGTCAACGCATTAATTGATGAAGCTACCGAAAAAGGTGTTTTGGAACCTGATGCTGATAATAAATATACCCGTGAAATAGGCCGTGTAGGTAGTTTATGTGCCGATTTTGAAAGTAATAAAATGACGTTTAAACACCTTACACCGCGAACATATTCTCCATTAGTACAAGTAGTGAGGGAAGAAATGTTCAAACGTGATATAAGGCAAAATGAATTGGCCCACATATTAGGTATTAATACCACTTCTTTGAGTTTATTCATAAGCGGAAAACGTCATCTTTCCCTATCTTCGGCTAAAAAACTATATACCGAACTACACATTGACCCCCGCCTTATACTTGAATACGCTTAAAGCATTCATGAAATACCGGCCACAACCCCTCATCAGCGAACGCCGGTGGGGGGATTTTGGTAAGTAATTTTTTTTGTCTATCTTTGTAGGATATAGAATTTTAAATTAAAAAATTATACAATGAAAAAGAATATTATTGGAATTTTGGCCATTACCCTACTGTTAGGCAGTTGCGCACCAAAAAGCGACATGGTGACGGTATCAGGCACTTGGGAACGTAGAGGCGCTAACGAAATAGCCTTATACGCCATTGCATCCGGACGGCTTGAGAAGATGGCCGACAGCCAATTGCAGGACGACAAAAAATTCACTTTCGCTTTTACTCCCGAAAAGGAAGGTTATTATGTGATCGGCACCGGAATGCCCAGCCAACGTTTGGGTAAATATGTATTTTATTTCAAACCCGGCGACCAGTTGAACCTTACCGTAAACGACACCAGCTACACACTGACGGGAAAAAATACCAAAGAAAATAAGGCCATGGCCGCCTGGCACGATCATATCCTGCCCTTGGAAAAAGGATTAGTCATCAACCCAACTTACACCTACGTGAATTTCTTTCCCTTGCTGGAAGAAAAAGCAAAGGAGTATAAAGCCGCAAAAACAGGCAACAAAGCATTTGACCGCTCCTTCGACCAATTCAGGAAGTTCGACCTGATGCACTGCGCACTCACTTTCTTGATGACCCCTCGTAGCGCACAACCCGAAGGCGCCGATTTTCCGGATTATTACAGAAACATCAAGGTGGAAGAGTTGACCGCTAACACCGGCATTCTTACATATCCTTACGATTTTCTGGTGACCGCTTCTTACGTCGAAAACAGATTGAAAGGCCAACCGATGAAACGGCCGCTCGAATTGTTGGAGATAGTCAAAAATGATACCATTAAAGGCGAGTTGGTGCTGCAAGCTTTAACTGTAGTAAAAGAGTATCCGGTGCTGGAAGAGATCACGGGAAAATACGGACAGTATATTCTTACCGAAGATCAGCAGAAACGCCTGCAAAAAGCCACGGTGCGCATTGTGGAAGTTCATAATGCTTCGGGTGCAGGCAAACCGGCCATCAACTTTACGTATAAAGACGTTAACGGAAAAACCGTTTCGCTGTCCGATTTCAAAGGCAAAGTGGTGTACGTGGATGTGTGGGCTACCTGGTGTGGGCCGTGCAAAAAGGAACTCCCCTACCTGAAAGAATTGGAAAAGAAATTCCACGGCAATAAAAACATTGTATTCATCGGCATCGGGGCAGACGAGTTGAAAGACTTCCAAAAATGGAAAGATTTTGTGGTGAAGGAACAACTGCCCGGCGTTCAAGTGTACGGACGCACCGCAGGCAATGATGATATATGCAAGCTCTATCAAATTAAGGCCTTCCCGCGTTTCATGCTGTTTGATAAAAAAGGAAATATTGCATCCGTAGATGCACCGCGGCCTTCATCGAAAGAAATTGAACCGCTGCTGAAGAAATTACTCCAATAATGAAACTCAACTTACTATTACTGATTCCCTGTTTTTGTGCAGTGGTATCATGCGCTCCCAAACAACCTGCCGGTGAATCACCGGCAGTTGCTTTACTTACCACAGCGCATTGCCGGCAAACTATTGCCGATTTTTCCAAGGCAGTGCAAGCTAAAGACACTGCCCTGCTGGCACAGTCGGTGTCGCCGGACTTTTCCTTAGCCATTGCCTCATGGCCTACGTCGGCCTTCTATCTTCAACACATATTGAATCAGCTAAGCATTGATTCCATTGCGCCCGCGGCGGATAGTGTTACGGCCATGCGGGGTTCTTCGTTCAAACAACAAACCAACGCCGTAGTTTATATCAACGGGAAGCCGCCGGTAAACACCAATATTGTTTTTGACGGCCGCAACGGTAAGATTTTATACGTTGATTATTTTGACAGGGTGTCCGGTTTCGACAGGAATAAACCCGCACAGTTAAAGGCCGTGATCCCTATTGAGCAGGCTGCCGGCGATAATTCCATTATTGTTGCACTGAAGTTGAATAATTACGAAAAAACTTTACGCTTTTTGTTCGATACCGGTGCCGACGGCATAGCCATATCGTCCGAATTGGCTGAAAAAGCAGGCATCAAAGCGCGTTTTTCGCAAAATGCATCGGCAGTGGGCGGCAATGCACAAGTCAATATTTCGCAAGGCAACACCGTGCGGTTAGACAGCTTGCAACTGCGCAATCAAAATATTGCCATATTTGAGAAAGTGCGCGACAACATTGACGGCATCATAGGATTAAATATTGCCAAAAGTTACATTGTACGTGTCGATTTCGACGAGAAGAAAATGTATTTATACGACTTTGGCGCTTATACCTATCCGGCAGAGGGTGAAACGGAAACCATTACCGTACCGAAAGGATTAATTATCATTCCCGGCACCCTGAACCTGACGGGTGAAAAGGCAGTGGACGGCCGTTTTGTGTTCGATACGGGCGCCGATTATTATTTCATGGGCTACGCACCTTTTGTCAGGAGCAACCGGTTATTATTAGGCGGATTTAAGCCCGAAGGCCAAAGCGCTACTGTGAGTATGGGTATCTCTACGCCGGTGTTCGAAGGCAAGGCTGCGTCATTCGGTTTCGGCGCTATTCAGCAAACGGATATGCCGGTGTCGCTGCAAGGCTCGTCGCCCGGCAACAGCGATTGGAAACCGCAAGCCGACGCATCAATAGGTATTCAATTGATTAGCCGATATAATTTCACGATTAATTTGTTGGAAAAAGAAATTCATTTCAGTCCGCGACTCCAATAAACACATAAGGACGCAATGTTGCGTCCTCAAATGCCTTTAACCTAACCAAAAACTCTAACCCATGAAAGGTTTGTTTTCGGTTACAAAAGTCCGGATTATTTTTATATATTGCGTTAAATCAATATTAAGCAATCATTACCTTTTGTTATTGAATATTAAACCTTCGCCGAAATAGTCGATTTCCACGCGGTGATCCTTGTCTATTTTCCCCGCCAGGATTTCTTTCGACAGTTCATTGGTAATTTCGCGCTGCAACAGGCGTTTCACCGGCCGGGCGCCATACTGCGGGTCGTAGCCGCTGTTCACTAAATAGTCCATGGCATAAGCAGTCACCGTAATTTGGATACCGTTGCCGGCCAGCACTTTTTTAATATTGTCTATCTGCAATTCCACGATCTTACGCATATCATCGCGGGTGAGCGGGTTAAACATNNATGGTTTCGTCTATGCGGTTCAGGAACTCCGGGCGGACCGTTTCGCGCAGCAAATTCAACACATCCATTTTGCACTTGGCCAATACTTGTTCGCGATTTTTATCGGTCATTTGTCCCAGACTATCCTGAATAATGGCCGAGCCTACATTGGACGTCATAATAATGATGGTGTTCTTGAAATCTGCTATGCGGCCTTTATTGTCGGTAAGGCGGCCATCGTCGAGCACCTGCAGCAGGATATTGAACACGTCG
>DBDM01000135.1:4064-4233 GCA_002293585.1 Bacteroidales bacterium UBA932 | reverse complement strand
GGACATAATGCGACAAAATGGCAGGGTTTTCCCCGTCTTACCGCACATCGACCCGCAATGTACACTTTCCTTCCAATGAGGACTCTACTCTGTCGCCCTGCCTTACTTCGCGCGGCTCCTCCTCCGGCACGAAAATATAATCGCCGATTTTCAACGTCAGAAAACGCGA
>DBDM01000135.1:0-3993 GCA_002293585.1 Bacteroidales bacterium UBA932 | reverse complement strand
TAATCAAAGCCGATAGCCACATCCCAGGGATGTCCGTTTTGCACGCATTGCGCCAGCACATCGGCTGCGGTAAATAACGCACCGGCGCCCACCGCATCGACGTAACGCGCGGCAAAACGCGGCGCAATGCTGCGTCCCAAACGACCTACACGATACACACGGCATAACTGCGCCGTTAATTGTTGTGTAAACCCGGGATAATAAAAAGCTTGATTATTGCGTAGCAAGGCCGTATCGGGACGAAGATAAAAGCAAGCGTCCTCCCCTTCGATACGATGTATACATATCAATTTCAAAACAAGGTGTTGTTTTTCATTTTTATTTTCAGTTGCAACTCGGTAAACACCCGTTTGGTATCTAACGTAAATGTGCCTCCCATGATCCATGAATAATAGCCGGGGTCTTTTTCCAGCACTTCCAGCGCCAGTTTGTCTTTATACTTGCCGAAATTGATGACCGGCTCGTCTTTGTCGTTCAACACCACACGGCCGGCGTAGTCCAAATTACGGGTCTTCATGGAAAATTCCGACAAGGCATTCACGTCATTCTCGAGCACATCATAACGGTCGAGNNGCTGCGATTGCAGTATCTCATAGGTAGCATAAGTATCCACTGCCGCATTGTGGGCTTCGGTCAGTTCCTTGTTGCAATAAAACTTATAAGCGGCGCTCAACGTGCGTTGTTCCATTTTATGGAAAATAATCTGTACATCGATTAACTTGCGCTTATGGAAATCGAACCACACGTCGGCACGCAGAAATTCTTCGGCGAGGATGGGAATATCAAACTTAATGGAATTATAGCCGGCAATATCACAACCCTCCATAAAATTGGCCAATGTACGGGCTATTTCGTGGAATTTCGGACAACCAGCCACGTCAGCATCCGTGATGCCGTGAATTTCGGTAACATGCCCCGGAATCGGAATACCCGGATTAACCCTGAATGTTTTTTGTTCTTCGGCGCCATCGGGCTTCACTTTCAGGATGGAGATCTCCACTATTCTGTCACGTACAATATCCAGACCGGTAGTTTCTACATCGAAAAAAACCAGTGGGTTCTTAAGGTTCAGTTGCATATTATACTCCTATCGTCATGGGCATGAGTAATGCCAAAGTTTCTTCATGCTCATCGTCTTTTTCCACAGGAAGCACCAGACCGGCGCGCGAGGGGTCGGACAATTCAAGGCTCACATTGGTCGACGGCAGGTTAGCCAAAATTTCACTCAGGAAAGTGGATTTAAATCCTATTTCTATCTCGTCGCCGCCGTAAGTGCAGTTCACGCGTTCGTGGGCGCTCACCGAAAAATCAAGGTCTTGTGCGGAAATCACCATAGTGTTTCCGGATACTTTTAGTTTGATAAGATTACTGGCCTGATTAGAGCAAACGCTTACACGGCGTACCACATTTAAAAATTCCACACGGTCAACAAGGATTTTATTGTCATTATTAGCGGGAATCACCGAACGGTAAGCCGGATAGTTACCTTCTACAAGGCGGCAAGTCAGGGTGTAGCCCGGAAAAGTGAACACAGCATTTTTTTCATCAAAAGCCAGGCTCACGGTGTCATTTACTTTAGCCAAACTGTTTTTCAACAGGCCTGCCGGTTTCTTGGGCAGAATGAACGACGAGGCATTTTCAGGTGCAATATCCGTGCGTTTGTAATACATCAATTTGTGCGAGTCGGAAGCGACCAAGGTGGAACCTGTTGTTTGCAGGTCGAAATATATACCGTTCATCACGGGACGCAACTCGTCGTCGGCAGTAGCGAACAACGTGCGGTTCAAGCCTTCGAGCAACACATCGGCGGGCATCTCAATCTGGCCGGCTTTTACGCCTAATGCGGGTTTAGCCGGATAATCATCGGCCGAAGCGCCCGGCAATTGAAATTTACCACTGGCGTAACTAATCTCCACGGTGTATTTCGACGTATCTACCGTAAACGACAGCGGTTGTTCCGGAAACTCCTTGAGCGTATCAAGCATCAATTTTGCAGGAATAGCTACAGCGCCGTCCTGTTCTACGTTATCAACATGCAGGGAGGTTTCCATCGTTGTTTCCAAATCGGAAGCTGTGATCGTCAGCACATGATCCGCCATGCGAAACAGAAAATTATCCAAAATCTGCATGGTATTTTTGTTACTTATCACCCTCGAAATAGATTGCAGATGACTTAATAAATCAGTACTCGATACTATAAATTTCATAAAAAATTAAAATTAGAATACAATAATACGACATTTCAAGGAAATAAACGGCCTGTTGACCTTACTTTTTATCAACAAAGTCCCCTAAGTTCTTCAATAACAAGTCAAAATTCATCCATGAAGCCAGGGCGGTTTCTCTCGTATTTTCCAGGTATAACAAGCATTTGTCCGTATCGTATGCTTCTCCGCCGGGAAGGGGTATACCAAAAAATTGCACGACGTTGCTTTTCCGGCCGGCAATACGGATAATATGCTGTAGATGACGGCTATCCGCCATTATTTCCAACAAACGATTCTCCGGCAGCAGGAGGCTGTCGGCCCTTACCTGCCGGAAATACGACAGGTAGCGTTGCAGTGTTTCACGGTTAACCGGTCGTTGTTGCTGTCCGCCGAGGTTCGTTACCGACCATGAAGTATCCTGCCGCACTAAGCGGAATGAGGCGGACGAATCGGCGCGGTGCACGACCTCAATAGTGTCCATATCGGCAGGAAGGGCCGCGAAGACCGTCATATCCTGCCAAAAATTAATACCGGCAGAACAGTAGGATAACATATCTGTTTCCTCATACGGAAGGTCGATAAGCCGGGTGTTATTTCCCGACAGCGCAACGATCCCGATATTGTCAAAACGAGCTACATAAAAATCACTCAATATATCTTCGTCACCGGCACGGACTATAATGTGTAAGCCCTCACTGCGCAATGTTGAAGTTATCCCCGGCAAGGTAGTTGCATCGAGATACAGCGGATAAACACGCAGATCGGACAGCATTGTCCACCAAGCTGTCCAACGCCCTTCATCGACCGGCCGCCGGCCGTTCACTATCCATTGGCCGGAAGAGCCTTTGGATATAACGGATGAAACAACGGCATCGCCGGCGCCCGAAGTAAACTCCACCTGCGTAATTTGCGTCTTTTTTTCCGGCAACACTTTGATAAAGTCATCGTTTCCGGCGTCGCCGCAGGCCACAAGCAGGAAAAGCAGGGGGATATATAAGAAGCAGTTTCTCATTTTAATGGAGAATTGAAAATTGAAAATTGAAAATGAGGGGCTGCAATATCTTTCATTTTCCATTTTCAACTTTCCATTTTCAATTATTTAGCAAAGCTCACCGCGCGGGTTTCACGGATAACGGTTACTTTCACCTGTCCGGGATAGGTCATTTCTTCCTGTATCTTGCGGGCGATATCCTGCGACAGTTGTTCGGCTTCCGCATCGGATACTTTTTCGCTGCCCACGATCACGCGCAACTCACGGCCTGCCTGTATGGCATAGGTTTTGATCACGCCCTGATGCGACAAGGCCAGGTCTTCCATGCCTTTCAGGCGTTTGATGTACGATTCCACCACCTCGCGGCGTGCGCCGGGACGTGCGCCGGAAATAGCGTCGCCCACCAGCACCAGCGGGGCTATCAACGAAGTCATTTCCACCTCTTCATGGTGTGCGCCGATGGCGTTACATACTTCGGGTTTTTCCTTATATTTTTCGGCCAATTGCATACCCAACAAGGCATGAGGCAATTCAGGATTTTCCGCAGAAACTTTTCCTATATCGTGCAACAAACCGGCACGTTTAGCCACCTTGGGATTCAATCCTAATTCGGAGGCCATGATAGCGCAGAAGTTAGCTACTTCGCGCGAGTGCTGCAGCAGGTTTTGTCCGTAAGACGAGCGGTATTTCATGGCGCCCACCAAGCGGATCAATTCGGGGTGCAAACCGTGCACACCCAAGTCGATGGCGGTACGTTTACCCACTTCCACGACCTCTTCTTCGATCTGTTTTTCG
>DBDM01000187.1 GCA_002293585.1 Bacteroidales bacterium UBA932 | reverse complement strand
CGGCGTAGCGTAGAAGCCGGAAGCAGGCGCCAGCATCACGGTTTGCTTTTCGTATTCAAACGATTCCAATAACCACTGTGCAAACTTATCGCCGTCATCAATGGGTAATTGCGCCACGGTATAAAATGCGCCTTCGGGCATGGGGCTGTACACGCCTTCTATCTTGTTTAAGGCATTCACCATATAGTCGCGACGACGTTTGTACTCATCGCGCATTGCTACAAAATATTCNNCCCTCGGCAGCTATTTGTCCTAATGCGGGTGAACATAAGCGTCCCTGGGCAAAACGCAATACGGCGGCGATTACGTCCTTATTACGGCTCACCAAAGCGCCGATACGCACCCCGCAAAGACTGTAGCGTTTAGAGACCGAATCAATCAACACCACATTTTCCTCTACGCCTTTCAGATCCATGCAGGAGAAAAAAGGTTTATCGCCATACAGGAAATCACGGTATACTTCATCGGCAAAAAGGAAAAGGTTATGCTTCTTCACTAAGGCGCCCAGCTCCTCCAACTCTTTTTGCGTGTACACATAGCCGGTGGGGTTGCCGGGGTTACAGATAAGAATCGCTTTCGTTTTCGGCGTGATTGCCTTCTCAAATTCACTTACCGGCGGAAGCGTGAAATCCATCGGTTGACCACTGCTCACAGGTTTCAACACTACATCCGAATGGCGGGCGAAGGCGCGATAATTGGTATAGAAAGGCTCCATCACAATGACCTCGTCACCGGGATTGAGGCAAACTTGAAAAGCAAACATCAAGCCCTCAGAACCGCCGGTGGTAATAATCATACTTTCGCTAGTAATATCTTTCATCCCCAACGACTGGTAATACGTTGCCAATCCGTTGCGATAACTTTCTATACCGGCGGAATGCGGGTAAGCTACCTGTTTCAGGTGAATATTCCTCACCGCATCTATGGCTTCCTTCGGCGCATCCACATCGGGCTGCCCGATATTCAGGTGGTACACTTTAGTGCCGCGCTTCTTAGCCGCTTCGGCGTAAGGCACTAATTTACGAATGGCCGACAAGGGCATTTCATGGGCTTTTTTCGAGAGTTCGAGCATGTCCGTTGAGTTATGAGTTTTGAGTTAGAAGTTATGAGTTAAAATTGATGTAACAAATGTACGTTATTTTTTTGAAAAACGGTACACTTCGTAAGTGAAATTATGAAGGTCAATAGTTAATTCACTATCAATCATTAACAATTCGGGAGACGAATGCAATAGAGGAGTGAGCAGATACCGGCCGCCGGCAGGTAAGCCCATGGTTTGCAGCGCATGTTCGGGAATACAAAGGTGACGGGTGACGGGTGACGGGTGAAAGGAGGCTACTACAAGCAACTGTTCTTCGGAGGTGTGGCGAAGGAAAGCATAACAGCGTTCCATTCCCGGCCTGCCGGTGTTAGCCCACATCAGGTCATAAAATTCACCTCCGGCCAGGGTGGCGGAATCGCGGGTAAAGGTGAGCAGTTGGCGGTAGGCGGTACGCAGTTGGCAGTTATCAGTAGGCCGTACACTGTCGGCAGTTGGCAGTTGGCCTAATAAATATTGCTGCAAGGTGGGCACGTTGATATAGTCGAAGATCGACGTGCGGCCGTCGTCACCGCTAAAGCCCACAGCCCCGGCGGCGGGTTCACCCGTTTCCTGTCCCGCATACACCATCAGCGGCCCGCGGTGCATGGCTGCACTCACCAGCATAGCCGGCAAGGCTTTCCACGGGTCGCCGGCAAAAAAATGCGAAGCAATACGTTGCTCATCGTGATTCTCCAAAAAATACAGCATGTGTGCGCCCACACCTTCCACCGCCTGCCAGCAATGCGTGATATCAAAGGTGGAACGGCCGTGGCATAGCACATCGCGCAACGTGTCGTATAGTCCCACTTTATCATACAAATAATCGAACTTTCCGGTGGAAATATATTCTTTGTATGTTTGCGGATTATAGGTCTCCGCTATAAAAATAATATCCGGATATTGTGTCTTCACTTGCGGAATAGCCCAGTTCCAAAAGGCCAACGGCACCATCTCGGCCATGTCGCAACGGAAACCGTCAATCTTTTTCGACGCCCAAAATAAAAGTATATTCAGCATCTTATCCCACAAGCCCCTCCCCAACCCTCCCCCAAGGGGAGGGTGTGATGACGAGGTCGGGGTGAGACCTCCATAATTCAATTTTACTGTTTCATACCAATCGTTTACCGACGGGTGCGCCGAGAAACAGTCGTTGCCCGTAACCCTGGCCGGATGCTCCTTGTAGCGGATATCACCGGGATTGAAAGGTGTACCGAAAGGTGCGATATTATCAGGCAATACTAAATCCTCATTCAGGTAATAAAAATCATTGACCGGCGAAAAAGCCTGCGACGGATCATCGTCTTCGCCCAGATCGCGCACGCCGGCAGGCTTCTGCACAGAATGATAATTCCGTGCCACGTGGTTCGGCACAAAGTCAATGATCACTTTCAAGCCCGCCGCGTGCGTGCGTTCCGTCAACGCCTCAAATTCGTCCATGCGCCGGTCGGCCTGCGTGGCCAAATCATGGTCTACATCATAATAATCAATCACCGCATACGGCGAGCCGGCGCGACCTTTCACAATTTCGGGATAAGGGTCGGGCTTGGCATGCCGCAACACGCCGGTGTACCATATATGGGTANNCGCAATATCCTGCAAGGCTTCCGGCGTAAAATCGTTGAATTTACCAACGCCGTTCTGCTCTTTCGTCCCGGCAAACACCTGCTGTTCTATCCTGTTGCCAAACCAGCGGGGAAAAACCTGATAAATTACCATTTTATGAGCCCCGCCGCCGCCCCTAAGGGGGTGTGATGGTATAGATATAGCGTTATTTTTCACTTTTTTAGATTTAGCAGCAAATATACATTTTTTCATGCCGATACAAGCATATATCAACATATTTTATTGTATTTTTCCCCCTTTTGGGGGTTAGGGGGCTTTTTTTTATTATCTTTGTAAGTTTAAATTTGAATTTTATGCAATTAGCCGCCAAATACAACCCTGCGGAAGTAGAAGACAAATGGTATGCCTATTGGCTGAAACACCGGTTATTTCACTCGGAGCCCGACGGCCGCGAGCCGTACACAATAGTGATCCCGCCACCCAACGTGACCGGCGTGCTGCACATGGGACACATGCTCAACAACACGATACAGGACGTGCTGGTACGCCGCGCCCGCATGCAGGGGAAAAACGCCTGCTGGGTGCCCGGCACC
>DBDM01000075.1 GCA_002293585.1 Bacteroidales bacterium UBA932 | reverse complement strand
AAAGCCGACCTGCCGAAAGGTGTTTACCGTAATATCAACGGTAACCAAGCTACGGCATGGGGTTTCATTGCCGCTTCCGAAAAATCGGGACGGCCGCTGTTCTGCGGTTCCTACCCTATCACTCCGGCTACCAGCATTCTCGAAGAACTGGCTGCACGCAAAGATTTGGGTGTAAAAACGCTGCAATGCGAGGATGAAATCGCCGGTATCTGTACGGCCATTGGTGCCGCCTATGCCGGTAATTTTGCCGTAACTACCACCTCAGGCCCCGGCCTCTCATTGAAAAGTGAGGCTATGGGACTGGCCGTAATCACCGAATTACCTTTAGTTGTTGTCGACGTGCAACGCAGCGGCCCTTCTACCGGTATTCCTACCAAAACGGAACAGACCGATCTGTTGCAGGCGCTCTACGGCCGCAACGGCGAATGTCCCATGATGGTGATCGCCGCCCATTCGCCCTCACACTGCTTCGACGCAGCATTCATGGCCGGAAAATTCGCCATGGAGCACATGATGCCCGTGTTGCTGCTCACCGAAGGTTTCCTCGGCAACGGCTCCGAGCCCTGGAAAATTCCCAGCATGAAAGATTACCCGGAAATTCATCCGCCTATTGTGCCGGCCAATGATACTACCTACCAGCCTTTCCTCCGCGATCCCGAGCGCATGGCTCGCCGCTGGGCGCTGCCCGGCACACCCGGTCTCGAACACCGCGTGGGCGGATTGGAGAAGAACAACGACGGCAAGGTGTCGAGCGATCCGCACGTGCACGAACGCATGGTGAAAGAACGCGCTGAAAAAGTTGCCCGCGCAGCCAATTTCATCCCCGACCTCAACGTGATCGGCGAAGAAAAAGGCGATGTGCTGGTTGTAGGCTGGGGCGGCACTTTCGGCCATCTCTACACGGCGGTAAGCGAACTGCAAAATCAAGGGAAGAAAGTAAGCCTGGCGCATTTCGATTATATCAACCCGCTGCCGAAAAACACCGCACAAGTGTTCTCCAATTTCAAAAAAATTATGGTGTGCGAGTTGAACAGCGGACAATTTGCCGGCTACCTGCGTACCCAACACCAGCAGTTCACCTATCACCAACATAATAAAGTGCAAGGCCTGCCTTTCACTGTGGAAGAAATTGTCAACGCAGTAAATAATATATTATGAAATACACTCCTCAAGATTTTAAAAGCAACCAGGAAGTAAAATGGTGCCCGGGTTGTGGCGACCATGCTATCCTGGCCTCCGTACAACGTGCGCTGCCCGAAGTGAGCGAAGCGTTGGGATATAACAAAGACCGCTATGTATTTGTGTCGGGTATAGGTTGCGCTTCGCGCTTTCCGTACTACATGGACACCTATGGCTTCCATGGCATCCACGGCCGCGCAGCAGCCATTGCCACCGGAATTAAAGTAGCCAACCCTTCCCTCTCCGTGTGGCAACAAACCGGCGACGGCGACTCCTTAGCCATTGGCGGCAATCACTTTATCCACGCCATACGCCGCAACATCGACATCAATATTATCTTGTTCGATAATCAGATCTACGGGCTGACGAAGGGACAATATTCTCCCACCTCGCGCCTCGGTGTGATCACCAAAACCTCGCCTTTCGGCACGGTGGAACATCCGTTCACCCCCGGTGAACTGGTGCTTGGCGCCCGCGGAACGTTCTTCGCCCGCTCATTGGATGTAGAGTTGAAACTCACGTCCGAAGTATTGCTGGAAGCCGCCAAGCACGACGGCACTTCGGTGACCACCATATTGCAAAACTGTGTGATTTTTAACGACGGCACCCATGCTGCCTACGCCGACAAGGAAGTGCGCGAAGAACGCACCATCGTACTGCGTCACGGTCAGCCGATGCTTTTCGGCAAGAATAAAGACAAGGGCCTGATGCTCGACGGTATCAAATTAAAAGTAGTAAAAATCGGCGAAAACGGCATCACGGAAAAAGATATTTTGGTGCATGACGCCAAAGAGCCCAACCCCGGTATACACATGATGCTGGTGAATATGAAATTCCCTGATTTCCCCGTAGCACTGGGTGTGATCCGCGCTGTGGCCGACAAAACATACGACGCCAATGTGCGCGACCAGGTAATGGAAGTGCAAAAAAAGGCGACCATTAAAAATGTTGACGAGCTCTTGCAAAGCGGCAGCACGTGGGAAGTGAAGTAGTGATGAGTGATGAACGATGAGTGATGAGTATTAATTTATCTGCGGATTTCTGCGCGTTCTGCGGGAAATTTTAAGATTAAGACTTTAACAATATAAAAAACATCTAATTATGAAAGCAAAAGAAATTATGGCCCAGTTGGAAAAAAAACACGGCCATGAAAAAGAATTCCTGCAAGCCGTACACGAAGTGCTGGAATCTATTGAAGAAGTGTACAACCAACACCCCGAATTTGAGAAAGCCAAAATCGTGGAACGTATGGTGGAACCCGATCGTATTTTCACTTTCCGCGTAACCTGGCAGGATGATAAAGGCGAAGTGCAGGTGAACACCGGCTACCGCGTTCAATTCAACAACGCCATCGGCCCTTACAAAGGCGGTATCCGTTTCCATCCGGCAGTGACCTTGTCGACCTTGAAATTCTTAGGCTTTGAGCAAACGTTCAAAAACGCCCTCACTACCCTCCCTATGGGTGGCGGTAAAGGCGGCGCCGACTTCAACCCTCAAGGCAAATCGGACGCTGAGATCATGCGTTTCTGCCAGGCCTACATCGCTGAATTGTGGCGCCACTTAGGCCCCGACACCGATGTGCCTGCCGGCGACATCGGCGTAGCAGGCCGCGAAGTGGGTTTCATGTATGGCTACTACAAAAAAATGGCCCGCGAAAACACCGGAACTTACACCGGTAAAGGCATGACCTGGGGTGGCTCATTGATCCGTCCCGAAGCTACCGGTTTCGGCGCTATTTATTTTGTTGACCACATGTTGAAGACCAAAAATATTAGCCTCAAAGGCAAAACCGTAGCAGTGTCAGGTTTCGGCAACGTGGCCTGGGGCGCAGCATTGAAAGCTACCGAACTGGGTGCTAAGGTAATTGCCATCTCCGGCCCCGACGGTTACATCCTTGATGAAGCCGGTTTGAACAAAGAAAAGATCGACTACATGGTGGAATTGCGTACGAGCAACAATAACGTGGTTGCTCCTTACGAAAAGAAATTCCCCGGCTCTAAATTCTTTGCCGGTAAAAAACCCTGGGAAGTGAAAGTGGACATTGCTTGTCCCTGCGCTATCCAGAACGAGCTGAACGGCGATGACGCCAAAATGTTAATTAAGAACGGCGTGACCTGCGTAGGTGAAGTGTCGAACATGGGCTGCACGCCCGAAGCGATTGCCGAATTTGTGAACGCTAAAATCCTCTTTGCTCCCGGCAAGGCAGTGAACGCCGGCGGTGTGGCTACTTCAGGGCTCGAAATGACCCAGAACGC
>DBDM01000134.1 GCA_002293585.1 Bacteroidales bacterium UBA932 | reverse complement strand
CTTAGTCTCTTCATTAGACAACCACATTCCAGCCGAATTTGTCGTCTATTTCGCCTTCCTGGATGCCGCGGAGGCGTTCGTAGAATTGTGTGCACACCTTGCCGGCCTTTCCGTCTTTGCAGTATTCATACACCTTGCCGGTTTCGCGGTCGGTGATACTGCCTATGGGTGAGATAACGGCTGCGGTGCCGCAGGCGCCTGCTTCTTCAAAGGTGCCGAGTTCTTCGACGGGCACCTGGCGTGTTTCTACTTTCATGCCCATATCGGCTGCCAGATCGCGCAGGCTCATGTTGGTAATGGAACGCAGAATCGTGTGCGAGTCGGGCGTAACGTAAGTATTATTTTTAATACCGAAGAAGTTGGCAGGGCCGGCTTCATCAATATATTTCTTTTCTTTGGCGTCGAGGAAAAGTACCGAACTGAAACCTTCCTTGTGTCCGCGGTCGATGGCCACCAGCGACGAGGCGTAGTTGCCACCTACTTTAAAGAGTCCGGTGCCCAGCGGCGCTGCACGGTCGAAGTCGCGCACGATTTGCACCTTGATAGGTTTGAAGCCTTCTTTGAAATAAGGGCCTACCGGCGTGGCAAAAACCACAAACATATATTCGGCCGAGGCTTTTACACCTACTTGTGGGCCTACGCCGATGAGCATGGGGCGCAAGTACAGGGAAGCGCCTTCGCCGTAGGGCGGAACAAAGCGTTCATTGAGCTTAATCACTTTTTTGCAGGCCTCCACGAACAGATCGATGGGAACGGGCTGCATCATCACGCCCTTGGCCGACAATTCAAGGCGTTTGCCGTTTTCGTCGGGACGAAACAGGCGGATTTTGCCGTCCTTTCCGCGGAAGGCTTTCATGCCCTCAAAAGCCTCCTGTCCGTAGTGCAGACAAGTTGATGCCATGTGTATGTTAAGATTTTCGTCGCTGCTTACTTCCAGCGGACTCCATTGGCCGTTTTTGAAATAGCTGCGGACGTTGTAATCCGTTTTTACATAGCCAAATGGTAACGATTTCCAATCAATTGTATTCATATTACTTAAAATTTTAAATCTAAATGCGAATATAGCTATTATTTTGTAATATTTCCTTATTTTGAGGATTTATTTTTGTCATGTAGCTTATTTTGCTGGTTGGCAAATAGTTTACTATGAAAACCATTTCAGGTCAAAATACATTGCACGGGTATTGCCGTCCTTATCTTTTGAAGTGAGATATTTAAAACCGTTTTTCTCATAAAAAACTAAATTTGATTATTATAATGATGGGCATCGTCAAACAAAAAGTTGTTTAAGTCGCTATCCGCACAGTTGAAAGGTATCTTTCCCTTTTTGAAATAAAAAATATTTTTGATTTATTTTTGTTCCGGCTTAAAAATACACCCGGCAGCCGCCCATGGGCGTAAGTCCCTGCTGGTAGGTGGTTTCGTATTTGCCGGTGGTGGAGTTGAAGTTGCGGAACATGATATTTTGGTGATTGGTCAGGTTGTTTATTTCAACAAACCATTCCACGGCCACGTGTCTGAAGTTGTGTTTCATATTCACGTTGATGTCGCAACGGAAGTAGTCGGGATAACGCTTTTGGTAGGCGGTGCTGTAGTCCAGCACAGTGTCAAAATTATCCATGGTACCGGCCACGGAGGTGTTCACAAAACGTTTTCCACCTAAGTAGGAGGCTTTGAGGTTGACGGATATCAAGTCTTTCTTAAAAACCTTCCACTCGTAGCCTGCAAGCGTGGTGAGCGTGTAGTTGCCGGCAAAGCGTGTGTGTCGTTCCACGCCGTCGTAGCCCTTATATTTGGAGTCGTAGAGCGATGCGGTGATAAGGTAATAATAGCCGCTGCCGAAAAACTTTTCGAGCGTAAGTTCCACGCCGTAGTTTTTTCCTGTTCCGCCGTTTGCATACACGTAGTTCATGTCATTGTAGTACCCATCGCCGAAATTCAGCAGGGATTCTTCGGGCACTTCGGGTATTACGGGCACGTCGTACAGGTGCTGGCAGTACACCTCTGTTTTCAGGCGCATGTTTTTCGTCAGTTTCAAATCGTAGCCCAGCACTGCTTGCAGGCTTTTGCTCATCTTTAAATCTGTGTTGGGCATAGCGCCGTTTTTTATATAAAAGCTCGCCTGGCGCGGTGTTACCTGCGAATGCAGTCCGACACCGGCGTTGACGGAGGAGCGTTTGGAGATAGCGTATTTCAGCCCGATGCGCGGCTCTACGGTAATTTCGTTGGAAAGGAAGTAGTACTGCGAGTATAGTCCGGGCGTAATGCTCAGCGCATCGCTGAAGCGGTGCTGCCACTGCGCGTAGCCTTTGACCAATGCGGTACGGTGGTCGCCGTCGCGCTCAATCAATGCCGTCTGGTGGGGGTCAAAGGAAATTTCGTTGAAGCCTGTGTTGAATAAATCTACGCCTGCGCCGGCTTGTAAAAAGTTGCGGCTATGCGGCTTGCGCCAAGCAGGGTGACGAACGACAGGTTGCCGTTTTTCAGCGGAAGGTTGATTTTTGCCGTCAAGTCCTGATATTCGGGCACCGCGCCGTCTGTTCCTGCAATGCCCATGCCCATAAATTCTAAAATTTTCAGAAAGGAGTACCTGCCGTTAATCATATAGGTGGCGCCTGTTTTCCTGGATATAGGTCCTTCGGCGCCCAGTTCAAATCCCTGGAAGCCCACACTGCCCATAAATTCGTGCTTTTGGCTGTTGCCGTTGCGCAGGCGCAGGTCGAATACGCCTGAGGTGGCGTTGCCGAATTCGGCCGGAAAAGCGCTGGTGTAGAAGTCGGAGTTGGTGAGCTGGTTATTGTTGATCATGCTTACAGGCCCGCCTGTTCCGCCCATGGGCGAATTACCGCGAATGATAATGTCGTTGCGTGTATCCTCAGACATCGCTACACCCGCAAAATTTGCCGCCATGCGCGCAGGATCGCCCCACGATCCGGCGTAGCGGTTGGCTTCTTCACTGCTTAACAGGCGTGCGCTTACTGCCGCCATTTTATTAAGCGGCTGGTCTTTGTCCACCTTTGCCGTCACCACAATGCCCTCCAATTCGTTCACGCTTTCTTCCATGGCAATGTTCAGCAAGGTTTCTTTGCCTGAGTTGACCAATATGTTGCTTGTCACAAAGGGCGTAAATCCGGTCATGGTTACCGCAAGGGAATAACGCCCGACGGGTATTTTTTCCAGCGTGAAATGGCCGTTGATGTCAGTTTCCGTTCCTTTTTGCCCGTCGTTTAACGTAATAACGACATACGCAGCAGGGAGGGGTTCCTGCGTATTCTTTTCCACCACACGGCCTCTTACGGTTTGTGTTATATCTTGTGAAAATGCTGATAATGAAATGGTAATAAAGGATAAAAAGAGCAGCGTTTTACGAATAGTATGCATTTTTCTTGTTTAATTACGATTTTTTCGGCCGCAAAGATAAAAATTGTTTTTTTCAAAAAAAATTACTATCTTTGCCGTCCCAAATAAAGTCCTTAGCTTTTTAAGGGTGTGATGGGATCAGTTAAATAATTGATTGAGTAACACTTATTAAAATGTTTTTGAAATGAAAACAATTGAATTGAAAGGAGCGCCCCGCACCTCCCTGACCAAAACTGCGGTAAAGCAATTGCGCCATAACGGCGAAGTTCCTTGTGTATTGTATGGCGAAAATGGTGAAAACCTGCACTTTTCGGTGGTTGAACGCGAGTTGAAAGACTTGGTGTATACGCCCCATGCTTACCTTGTAAAACTGAATGTAGACGGCAAGGAACATACGGCCGTGATGCGTGAAATTCAGTTTCACCCGGTAACCGACAGCATTCTGCACATTGACTTTTCACCCGTGAAAGAAGACCGTCCGGTGGCTATCGACGTTCCGATCGTTATTGAAGGAAACTCGGAAGGCGTGCGCGCCGGTGGTAAATTACAGGTAGTTACCCGTCGCCTGAAAATTTCGGCTTTGCCGAAAGACCTGCCCGACAGCCTGAAAGTGGACATTAGCCACCTTCAATTGGGTAAAACCATTGTGGTGAAGGATCTGAGTTATGATAACGTGAATATCCTGACGCCGAAAGTAACGATCATTTGTGCGGTGAAAATGACCCGTGCGGCCATAGGGCAGCAAGCTGCTGCCGCTGCTGCCGCAGCACCCGCCGCGGAAAAGAAGAAATAGCAATTTTAATAACGAAGGGCGGGATTTTAACCCGCCCTTTTTTTTGATCTTTTGATGAGTTTTTTAATTGTGGGCTTGGGAAATATCGGTTCCGAATATNNAATATCGGTGCGGAATATGCCGGTACCCGCCATAACATAGGATTCATGGTGCTGGATGCCTGGGCAAAGGCCTCCGGTGCGGTCTTTACGGAAGACCGTTATGCCGCACGCGCCGAAGTGAAATTCAAAGGCAAAACGTTCATTTTAATTAAACCGTCGACCTACATGAACTTGAGCGGCAAAGCCGTGAGGTACTGGTTGCAGGCGGAGAAAATCCCGGTGGAAAACCTGCTGGTGGTCGTCGACGACCTGGCGCTGCCTTTCGGCACCCTGCGTATGCGCAAGCAGGGAAGCGACGGCGGGCACAACGGACTTAAAAATATCAATGAGGTGCTTGGNNTCAAAACTACGCCCGCCTGCGTGTAGGCATAGGCAACGATTTCCTCAAAGGACGGCAGATCGATTATGTGCTGGAACCGTTCAACCTCGACGAAAAAAAATCATTACCGCCGGTGGTCGACCGTGCGGCGGAGGCGGCTAAAGCCTTTGGCATGGTGG
>DBDM01000125.1:273-8585 GCA_002293585.1 Bacteroidales bacterium UBA932 | reverse complement strand
ATTGAAAATTGAAAATGAAAAATGTACAGACGCAAGATTTTGCGTCTCTAACTCATCACTATCTATTGTTGCGTCAAACCTCCACGGGCTGCGCGGCACGCGCGACTACCTTATACTGAAAAAAGGGGGACACCGCATCGGCATCTTCGGCCTGCTGGGCAAGGAAGCGCTGAGCGAGAGTCTAATTGATTGCTTCGTTCCTCGCAATGACGGTTACGAGTTACAAGAGATAAGAGATAAGAGATTAGAGATGAGAGACGAGAGGCAAAACTCATCACTTCACTCTCAACTCTCAATTAACAACTCATCACTCACGTACACAGTTTCGATAGACGCAGCGCAACGCATGGTGAAATTCCTCCGCGAAGAGGAAAAGGTGGACGTAGTGATTTGCCTTTCCCATTCGGGCACGCATCCCGACAAACAACATTCGGAAGACGAGCAACTGGCCAGGGAAGTAGATGGCATTGATGTGATCATCAGCGGACACAGTCACACGGTACTCAAAACACCCATCATTGTTAATCATACGCTCATCGGTTCGGCAGGGTTCTACGGTAACTACCTGGGGTGCATCCGGTTGGTCATGCGCGCGGAAAAGCGGCCGGAACCGGTCGAATACCAACTGATAGAGATAGACGGCCGGATGGACGAAGATCCGGCAATAAAGGGGAAAATAGCACATTTTCGCGCGTTGGTGGAGCAAAATTACTTCCGGCGGCTGGGTATTCAAAAAATCGACGAAATTATAGCTTTAAATCCCACCCTTATTCCGGCCGAGCCCGACAGCCTTGCCCTTGGGCACTTGGTGGCCGATGCGTTCAGGGCGGCTGCGCAAAGCGTGGCTCAACAGCCCATTGACGTAGCGGTGGCGCCGCGGGGCACTGTCCGTGCCGACTTGCCGGCGGGGGACATAACGCCCGGCAATGTTTTCAACATCCTGTCGCTGGGCATAGGCTACGACAGCCTGCCGGGGTTCCCTCTATTGAAGGTGTTCATTACGGGAAAGGAACTCAGGGATTTGTGTGAAGTTGATGCCGGGATCTCCGGTGCGCTTCCCGACGCTCGGCTATTTTTCAGCGGACTACGCTATCATTATAATCCTAAAAGCTTGATCTTTAACCGTGTGAAGAAAATAGAGGTGAGGGACATTACGGGGAATTACGCGGAAATAAAAGATAATCAATTATATAGCGTTGTGTGCGGACTATATACCGCCAAAATGATAGGCATCGTAAAAAACAATTCCTACGGGATTTTGTCGATCGTCCCTAAAAATGCAGTAGGAGAGCCTGTTAACGATTGGAAAACGGTTATCATAAAAGATACCGCCGGGCGGGAGATCAAAGAGTGGATCGCCCTCAAAAACTACCTCCAAAGTTTCCCTGTTGATAACCTTGGTGTCCCCCATATTCGCTTCACGGAGCCTTTAGCGGCGCGACAAATCAAGGAACAGGGGTTTTCCTTGACACAGGAGATTAACTATCTGAATACNNTGCATTATGTATATATATAATAATCGTGTTACTAAATGTAACTTTATTATTACTAATATATATAATCATCAGAAAAATAATAAGATGCAGAAAAAAGAGATAAATAACAACCTCCGGCTCCATATTGGCGTATTCGGCCGGCGGAACACCGGAAAAAGCTCCGTGATCAACCTGCTCACCGGGCAGGAATCGGCCATTGTGTCCGACACCGCCGGCACCACCACCGACCCGGTCAGGAAACCGGTCGAAATACCCGGCTTAGGGCCTGTTGTACTGATTGATACGGCCGGTGTAGACGATGCCGGCGAATTGGGGGAAAAACGCGTGGAAAAGACCTTACAGGTTGTTAAACAGGTAGATATAGCCTTGTTGGTGTTTTCCGGTAATCATTTTGCCGGGGACGAAGCGCTGCTGGCGAAACTTTTTCAACAATACCATGTTCCCTTCCTGCTTTTGCACAACAAGTCGGATCAAACGCCTGCGGATGAATCTATTGCAAGTGAACTAACAGAACGTTATCCTGTTGATTTCCTTGATTTTTCGGCCAAAACAGCGGAAAATCTCGAAACACTGGTATTGCTTCTGCAAAAAAACAGGCCGGGCGCCCTGTGGCAACAACAGCCGCTTTTCGGAGATCTGGTAAAAAAAGGGGAGATGGTGTTGCTCATTACCCCCATCGACAGCGAAGCGCCGGAAGGGAGGCTTATTTTGCCGCAGGTGCAGGCCATCCGCGAAGGGTTGGATAACGACTGTATCGTGGTAGTGCTGAAAGAAAACGAGGTAGACACTTTTATGCGGACAAGCAACATACAACCCGCCTTAGTCATCACCGACAGTCAACTGTTCGGCAACATTGACAACATCATTCCGCCTGAAATACCACTGACCGGTTTTAGCGTTTTGTTAGCCAGGCAGAAAGGGAATTTCGAGGCCTACCTGGACGGGACACCGCACATCGACCGGCTGAAAGACGGCGACAGGGTGTTGATCATGGAAAGCTGCACCCACCACAGCACCTGCGACGATATAGGCCGGGTGAAAATTCCCCGCTGGCTGCGCGACTATACCGGCCGGCAATTGGAATTTGACATTGTGGCAGGATTGGCCGAACCGCCGCGCCCCATCAGCGACTACGCCTTAGTTATTCAATGCGGCGGCTGTATGATTACCCGCAAACAATTGCTCAACCGCATACAGTCCGCCGTCGACGCCCGGGTGCCGGTAACCAACTACGGCATGGCCATAGCCTACATCAAAGGCACATGGGAAAGGGCGGTGAGTAAGTTGAGAATTGAATGAAAATTCTCGGAATCGCAGCAAGAGGTGAAGCCTACGGATTCGTAATTCTATTGATGATTGTTGAAATCGTTGTCTTCATTTGGCAGGTTATGCTCACATTGCTGACAATAAAAGTTATTCGCAACTACTCCCTGTGAATCGGCGGGTTGGTTACGCTCCTTGTAGCATCGAAGTATTCCTCGGCAATATCGTAACCGAGTGTGGGCATACCGTGCGTTGAGATGCCGGTGGCGGACATTTTCTGCGCAGTTAACCGGTCGTATTCGGGAACGTCGGCCATCTTCGAGGCGATGCGCTCCTGCGCCCGGCGTACCGTAGCTATCCAGTAGGTATAACACTCCCTCACATAGGGTGTATATGCTGCATCGTAGTCACGGGAGGCCGCTTCATATTCCTGCTTCGTATAGCGGGGATTAATATCTCCCTCGGACTCCGAGCCCTCAAAGAATTTCGCGATAATCGCTTTCTTCTCGTTGAGCACCGGTCTGTATCGCTCATAAACGGCCTTAAAGTGCGCCTGGGCATCAGTGGCCTCCTGCTGATTTTGGCGGTTGATAGCCGCCCATCGGTCGGTAATCTGTTTCAGCGCTGTTTCTATTTGGGCAGTGCCCGCATGCTGCTGTGGTGCTACTGCCGGAGCAGACTGCACGTTGCCGGCCATCCGTTGTGCCACAATGTCGTTACTCATTGCTTGCAGTTCGACATCGCTCATATTCTGCAACTCTTCCACCGAACGCCCAACCGCCTGTTGCGCCGTGCGCTCAGCCAAAGCTTCGCCATCCTTCCGGGCGCCGGGTACCCAAGCGGCCTTCTGCTCTTTCGCGATGTCCCTGCCTTGTTGTCTGAGTGCGTCTATCTCACGGTTGAAAGTCTCAATGGCTTGCCACGCATCTGCTTTTCGCTGCTCATCATATATGGCCACACCGTCATATATGGCCATGAGATAGTCCAACGACGGAAAGGCCGGACACCGGTCGATGAGTTGTTGTGGCGTTTGTCCGGCCGCAGTTTGCACTCCTGTACCGGCAGGCGCAAAATTTGAAGTGGGAGCAGGGGATGGCGCAACAGCAGGCAGGGGTGCCTGTTGCTGTTGGTTGTTATCGTTACCATCGCCTTTCACGGCATCTTCGGCCTTATCAAAAGCGCCGTCAACTGCCTTGTCGGTCGCCTTGTCTACCTTATCTTCTACTTTTTGTTTGGCACGTTCTTCAGCACGCTTAGCTGCTTTTTTGCCAAGGTTCTGAAGCCAGCCTTGCGCATCAGCATCGGCCGTAGAGGCCATAATCAGCGCAATTGTTACGAGTAAAAATTTAGCTGTTTTCATGTTCTTCGATATTAGTTTATTATATCCAATTCCGGCTCTCCGGCGGTAATGCTCAAGTATTGGCGAAGCACTTCGCCAACATTATTCGATGAGCCCTGCCACTGGTCAATTGCTGCATTGCCGGTAGCGTCGGCGGCAGCTTTCGCCCGCTCTGCCTCGTCGGCCGCCTGCGCATCAGGCAAGGTGGCTTTGAGGTGAGCCTGACAGGCGTGCACATAGTCTCTCCACACGGCGAATGCCTGCTCGCGGTATTCACGGACGGCGGTATTTCGCTTACGATCCACCACTTCATCAGGTTCGTCGCCCGGCTGGGGCATATATAGGCCTGTTCTCGATGCCAGGATACTCCGGTAGCGCTCTATTTCCGGTTTGTATTTATCTTCAATGGGTTTCAGCTTAGCCATAACCCGTTCTTCTTCCTGCTGCAACAGGCGATTGACCTCGCGGTACTTCACCATCCACGCATCAAGCGTTGCCTGTGCTTTCTCCCTCGCTGTGGCACGCGCTAAGGCATCGTCATCGCGACGCGCCTGTTCCTCCCAGTCGGCATCAGCCATCATCGACACACCGGCTTGTTCCATGCGCTTTTTCACATCAGCTTCGGTATAACCGTTTTCCGCCAGGCGTTTTTTCATGTAAGCCTCACTCTGCTTGCTATTCATCTTTTCCATCTTCCGCATGTCGGCTTCGGTGATGCCCATAGACGCCAGCACCTCCATCTGTTTCTGTGCTTCCTGAACCTGGGGCATTCCCTGCATTCGTTGCATAAGAAAAGCCTCCATCTCCTTTTCGCTCATATTTTGCATCTTTTTCATATCCTCCGCGGTCAGTCCCATGGCGGCCATCGCCTCACCGGCCGCCTGTGCATTTTGTTGGGCTTCCTGCTGCTGGCGCTGCATATTGGCCTGTTGCTGCTCATAGTCGGCCTGCGTTGCGGCAGGCGGCGGTGCAGGTTGCAGTTCGCCCAGCCGGCCTTTGAGTGTCTCAATTTTTGCCATGAATGCTTCGGAGTGTTGCCCCTTATTCACCGCCCAATCCTGCGGGGTGGGGAGGGAGGGTACCTCATTGATCAATGCCTGCGGCGTAAGCTGCTGTGCCTGTGCCGCACCAAAAGCCATCATCAGCGTGAGGGCTGTCGTTAAAAATCTTGTTTTCATAGGACATGTTTTTTTGTGGTTAAATTGCGTCCGAATACTCCATCCGGTCAGGACAAAGATAGTAAAAAAATTGAAATTACAATTTTTTAATTAAAAATCACCTATCTTTGCCGGAAATGTCAAGCATGTTCAAAATAATTTTGAGATAATGAAGACTTATTATGAACAATAAAAATCATTAAAATATTTTATTATGGATAACATGAATCAAAAAGAAGCTAAATGGCAGGCTTGGCTTGCCAGTTCGTACAAGGACTACCTCATCGCTGTAGCGCGCTTCTGCGTGGGTTTTTTTGTCTATGCCTGGGGGAATACGGTGAGCCACAGCGGCATGGTAATGTTTATCGGCTACCTCATTTTGGGCGCGCCGGTATTCCTGCGCATGCTGGTATCGCGGTCGGTAGGTGCACTGTTCTTTTGGAGGGACTATGAGGTGGTTACCACCTACGACGACGGCAGAAAGGAGTCGGACGGCGGAGCGCAATCAGCCGCACTGCAAGTCCTGCTGTGGATTTTCATGCTATTTTTCTGCTTAGTAATAGGCGGCATCATTGCGCTCCTTAGGCTGGTTTGGCTCACCGTCAAGAGCATTACCTGCTACTTCGTGGTGAAGGAGAAGCCCGGCTTTCTGCGCAGCCCCTTCGCCATTCTCATTGCGGGAGTGATAGGCTTGGCGCTTTGTGCCCTGCCGGCGCGAATAGGAAAAGCTCGCGGAGAGAAGGCGCGTACCGAGATCAGCGAGCTCCTGTCCAACGTGACAGGTAAGACCGTCTTCGTGCATGTGCCCACGCTTAAGCTCCACGCCGAACCTTCGGGCAGCAGCAGCGTGGTGAAAACCCTCAGCAACGGTGAGACGCTGACCGCAGTTGGCGAGCTTTCGGGCTTATGGCTTCCGGTGGAGCAGGGCTGGGCGTATGCGCCCTTCGTGCGGCTGAAGTTCAAGGAAAACTTAATTTCTCCTATTCCCCAAAAGGAGTATTCGCACCAGGGCATTCTCTCCGTTCCGATGAAGGCTAAGGATGCCGCTACCGGCAGCCCCATTACGCTGGAAAGCGGCACAGAGGTAAGCGTGAAGAACTGCTACGCCGAGGGCACAAAGGTACGCACCTTCGTTGAGTACAACAAGGTGCTGTACCAGCTGAACGACGGCAGCAACGCAGAGCTGATAGTCCCGAAAGAGTAAATAGCAACCTTAACCTGAATTTATGAAAGCTAATTCCCTGCGCTGCCTAACGGTAGCGCTTGTTGTCTTTACGCTCATGCTGGCACCGGCCGGTAAAGCCAACGCGCAGCACTACACCCGCCCCACCGTAAGTCTGGTGCTGGTGAAAAGCAACAAGAGCAGCGACAAACGCATAGACCAAACCTTTTTTAAGGCAGAAAAGCAGGCGCAATTCTTCTACAACAGGATTGCGCTCACCACCGTACCTTTTGCCAAGAACTGGGGAGAATCCCACTACCCCAAAGAGCTGGCAGTAAAGCTTGCCGGTTACCTCAACGAACAGAACGCAGGCCTGCAACAACTTAGCGCATGGTTTAACCGCCGGACGGACGGCAGCATGGACATGGAACTGGTGCACTGGCGGGGCGAGTACAACGCTTCCGACGCAGCGCTGCAATTAGTGCAGGCTACCAAGCGCGGACGCGGCGAATTGAAGAACATGGGCGAGCAGCTTATTGCCAACACTTACATCATGGTCTATGACTACACCGGCATTGAGTATGAGCTTAACTCCAAAAATGAATACCACAAGTACACTGCCCAAGGCAATATGTACCTCTACCGCATTGCCCACCCCGAACAGGCGGTAGCCGACGTGTACGACTGCTGGATAGAAGAGGAAGACACCCCCGAAGTGCGTCAACGGAAGAATGAACGCTACCAGGCGCTGAAAGTGCCCGTAGCCTTTGTTAGCCACACACCCTTCCACTTTGCCGTACCTGCCTCTACAAATCCGAAAAGTTCCAAATATGTGTCGCGCGACAGTCTGTTCAGGCATGCAGTAGCAACGGCCGTAAGCCGGGCCATAGCCGCCCTGAGCAATAACGACATGCACTTTGCCGTACAAATGCCTGTCTTCTCTGTAAAGCCCATTACCGCCAAAGCGGGCACTAAGGAAGGACTGACCGGCCGGCAACGCTTCTTTGTATATGAAACTGTGCAGGACGACGATAGCACTATACGCAACGTACGCCGCGGCATTGTACGGGTTAACGGAAGTCACATTGCCGACAACAGCCGCATTANNATCATTACCGACGGCAACACTCCGGTTAGCCGGTTTTTCCAAATCCAGGGGCGGCGATTGGAGCCGGGCATGAGCTTAGTCAATGCCAACGATTTCAAAAGTTGGAATAATTTCAGGCTGGTAGGCGGCGGCGGACTGCGCTCCGACGGCATGACGGCCATTGTGGCAAGGCTGGAATACCGGTTGTGGCGCGGACTGTTCAGCACAGGCTTTCCCTTCGCACTCTTAGACGCAGAGTTCCACAACGGCGCGTATACTATGCGCCTTCCGGGCGGCGACGGCAAGCAGTCGTTGAACAGCTTTACCATAACACTAGGCGCCGGGCACGACATCCACTGCCTGCGCAACCTGCGCATTTCGCCATACGTGGCAGGCGGCTTCAGCAACTACGGCGAGGTGACGGTAAGCCACAGCGACCCCGATGTGAAAGACCGGACAACGCTCACGGTTAAAGGCGGTATCATAGGAAAAGCAGGCGTGGACTTTGCCTACAACCTGTACTATCCCTTTGCCATAGCAGGCGGTATATATGGTTACTACGGCACAGCCGTATCCACCAAGCTCGAAAAGGGCGACATAGCCGAAGCGGATTTGGGCGTAGTGGGCAAAGACCCCTTCGCCGACATCAGGAACAATACTTATGATTACTTTTTCCCCGACGGCGGCCCCAGCGCGCGCGGTTTCGGCTGGTTTCTGGGCATACGCATTGCGCTGTAGGCGGTGAATAATTACCCCATTTATTATCGACTCGCCAAACTCGTACAAAGATGAAAATTATTGATTCCTG
>DBDM01000125.1:0-211 GCA_002293585.1 Bacteroidales bacterium UBA932 | reverse complement strand
TTAAATGACCGACAAATAAAAGCCATGTTATACGTGAAAGAAAAAGGAAAAATCACGAATAAAGAGTACCAAGAAATAAACCAAATATCAAATAGAACAGCGACCTACGAATTAAAAGAGTTAGTTGAAAAATTTGATTTGTTAAAAATTTCGGGCGCAAGTGTTGGAACTTATTATGAGTTTCCATAGCCCGCAAAAAGCCCGCATTGCC
>DBDM01000182.1:1914-5470 GCA_002293585.1 Bacteroidales bacterium UBA932 | reverse complement strand
TGTCGAGCCGGAAAAAATTCACCCTGCCGCCTGACGGATTAAGCACTGCAAAGCCAAACTGCAACTGGAATGACGTAAAGATCAACCGGTCGTTCTTGATGCGCACGCCGGCGCCCAGCGTCATAGAAAAATCATTACTGAACACACTATAGTCATCGCCCATCCAGCCCATGTCGCTGAAAGCATAAAAGGCAAAACGGAAATTATAGAAATAAAGGGAAGAAAAATACACCGATTCCAAACTGATGGTCGCCCTGTTCAATCCACCCTCGTGGAGAGGGCTCAACATTCTCATATTATTAAGTATTACCTTTTCACGTTCTCCCTCCAAACGGTTGAGTCCGGTGGTATAATTGACCTTCATAAAATTACGCAAACTACCGCCACCTATCTTTATCAGATTGGTAAAATAGTTCAATTGCAATGTCACGGCCGATTGCCAAGGACTCCATTCCATATCGTAAAACGAGCCGGCGTTCACATTTCCGCTCAAATAACCGAAAGGCAATACATGTCCGGCGCTGAACCGCGCTCCGAAATAAGTATTATTCAAAAACTCACCCCAACGGTAACCGCCGGTCAGCTCCAGCTTGTAACCGTAAGGAATGTCTTCACTGTTGGCAAAACCATAAATATGGCTACCGCGGTAAAAGCTTTCGCCGAAAAGACCGGCGGACAACAAGAACATGGTCGCATTATGGTAGTACGGATTCAAATTAGCATCTACTTCAACCAATTTATCTAATTCTTGATGAATAACATTATTCCATCTTCCGGAAAAGAAAGCGCGATGAAAAGGATCCTTCGTCCATCTCATGGTCAAGCCGCCCCAAAAGTCAACGGTTTGGCGTTGCACCGGCAGCGCGGTATCCGACAATAATAATCCTTCGGTAACGGATTCCACCTTATATAAACTGCCGAAAGCATAGTCGGTGCGTTTAATAAAAGGCTTCAACGCCTCCAATTGATAGGTGTATTCCGAATAGGACATATCGGCCCGCCCCCTGAGGCTGATGAATGTTCCGTATAAATTTTCCACATTATAACCGAGAATGTAGCCGTTGACATACGGTGTGGAAGTCCTGAAATAGGTACCAAGCATGAACCGGTGCCCTAACCCCAGGAAATTGTTGTCGTAAGCCGACAGCCAATACTCCCCTCCCGTTCTTTCCCCCGCCTCCGGACTTATACTCCAATGGTCGCGCGAATATACATACACATCAACCGGGCCGTTCAAACTATCGTGTTCCTGCACAAGGATGTAGGCATCGGAAATAAATCCCAGCGAACGGATCACTTCTTCATTATGCACCATCATCTGCGGGTCGACCTTATCGCCCACCTTAAACAGCAAGTGACTGGCAATTACACTTTCCCGTGTTATATAATGAAGGGCGTTCACCGTTCGCGTGAAAAAGTTCGACAACGAATCACTGTAAACATTACTGGGCAGCACATAAATATTCGCGATCTCCCTGCCTTCGAATACCGAGAAATAGGCCCTTTCATTCACCAGTTCTTCGGAAACCTGCCGGGCGCCTTCACCTCTCCAATCGTTATCCCTGAGAATGGCATTCACCAGCAAGTCGGTAAACCTCGACTTCCTGGCGCGCGCCTGCAAGGCGTCATAAAACTGGTTGGACTTAACGTAATCAGCTTTATTTATAGTAGAATCATCCGGCACCTGCAGTTCTGCATGTTTCTCCTCCTGCGCAAAGACACCCTGTGCCAACAGAAGGATACATAGCAATATCGCGCCGGATAGTTTCATTACCCAAGGAAAGGGTAACGGTAATTATCGGCCGTTACAAAAGTTTCCTTAATGGTTTGAGGCGACACCCAGCGCATGAGGTTCAGCAACGAACCGGCCTTGTCGTTGGTGCCCGACGCACGTGCACCGCCGAAAGGCTGTTGCCCCACCACAGCGCCGGTGGGTTTATCGTTGATATAGAAGTTGCCGGCCGCGTTGTACAGCTTGTCGCTTGCTTCCTTCACCGCAGCGCTGTCGTTGGCGAACACAGCGCCCGTGAGTGCATAAGGCGAGGTATTATCTACCAGTTCCAGCATAGCGCTCCACTCGGCATCTTTGTATACATAAATGGTCAGCACCGGCCCGAAAATTTCTTCTTCCATGGTTTTGAAATGCGGATTGGTGGTCACCACCACCGTCGGGTCAATGAAGTAGCCTTTTTCACCGTTATACGTTCCACCGGCAATAATTTCGGCATCCTTGGCCGATTTGCAATACTCAATGTAGCCGGTAATATTATCGAAAGATGCTTTGTCAATTACCGCATTCACGAAGTTCGACGGGTCGTCGGGAGTGCCCACTTTCACTGTTTTCAACTCGTCGACCAGCAGTTGCTTCACCGCAGGCCACAACGACTGCGGAAGGTAGGCGCGGGAAGCCGCCGAACATTTCTGTCCCTGGAACTCGAACGCACCACGGATTAAATTCGCCGCTACCTGTTTGGCGTTGGCCGTAGGATGCGCCACCACAAAGTCCTTGCCGCCGGTTTCACCCACCAGACGGGGATAAGAGCGGTAGTTAGCAATATTGTTGCCTATCGTTTTCCATATTTCCTGAAATACGCCTGTGGAGCCGGTGAAGTGAATGCCTGCAAAGTCGCGGTGACTAAAAATTTCAGCGCCTGCATCCTTGCCGCTTACATACACCAGGTTAATTACACCGTCGGGAAGGCCTGCTTCACGCAGCAACTGCATGATAAAATAAGCGGAATACACCTGCGTGTTCGAGGGTTTCCACACCACCGTATTGCCCATTAAGGCCGGCGCTGTAGGCAGGTTGCCGGCAATGGACGTAAAGTTAAAGGGTGTGAGCGCAAACACAAATCCTTCGAGCGGACGATAGCTCAAACGGTTCCACACGCCGAACACCGAAGCCGGTTGCTCCTTATAGAGAGTGGTCATGTTATACACATTGAAACGGAAAAAGTCGATCAACTCGCAGGCCGAATCAATTTCCGCCTGGTATACGTTTTTCGATTGCGCCAGCATGGTAGCGGCATTCAGCACATCGCGGTATTTACCGGCCAACAAGTCGCCGGCTTTCAAAAATATCGCCGCACGTTCCTGCCACGCCATAGCTTCCCAAGCCGGTTTCGCTTTGAGCGCCGCCGCAATGGCCTGCTGCACCTCAGCGCGACCGCCCAGATGATAATTGCCAATCACGTGACCATGATCATGCGGAGGCGTCACGGCTTTCATCTTGCCTGTGCGCACTTCCTTGCCGTCAATAAACATCGGAATGTCTATTTGCTCGTTGTACATTTTTTGATAAGTATCCAACAAAGATTTACGTTCGGGGCTTCCCGGAGCATAGTTTTTTACCGGTTCGTTGACAGGCTGCGCAATGTGAAAATATCCGTTTTGCATGGCAAAAAAGTTTAAAGGTTTATAAGATTACAAATATACATATTTTTTTCTAAAAATCAAAACCGGCTGTTAAACAGTGGGTTATAAATTTTGTTGACAAAAATGTAAAGTTTTATTTGCATATTGTAAAATTTACTTATAATTTTGCCGGCACAAATTG
>DBDM01000182.1:0-1878 GCA_002293585.1 Bacteroidales bacterium UBA932 | reverse complement strand
ATTGCCATTATTGTGGCCACAAGTATTATAGCCACTATCCAAGCCTTCCAACACGGCACGCCGCCATTAGGAGGCAGTTTTGCCGAAGGCTATCAATATGGCACCGAATGGGGAAAGGCAACAATGCTGAAAAATTGGTGGATTGTTCGATTGTGCAGTACACTCATGCTGCTATCCATCGCCTGTCACATGCTGGCCAAAGAAAAAATCGAGGATGAATATATGGATGTCATACGCTGGGAGTCGCTCCGGCTTTCCTTAGTGATCAGTATAGGATTGACTATTGCCGGCATACTTTTCAGCATTACTATGCAGGCCAAGTTATTACTAATCATTCAATATATTATTTACTTAGTCATTTTCAAGATTAAAAAATCGCGAAGCCTGAAGAATAATTAATGACATGAAAAATCTTATCAAAGTAGAGCGGGCACGCCATGACCTGTGNNCCTGTCGCAGCAGGAACTGGCCGACAAGTTGGGCATTACCCGCCAATCTATATACGCCATCGAATCGGGAAAATTTATCCCGTCAACACTGTTAGCCATGAAAATGGCGCGTTTCTTCAACATTAAAGTAGAAGAACTGTTCACACTGGAAGAAAACGAAATCAACTAAAATAATTTTTATATGAAAAAAACTTTCATCTTTTTTGCGCTGTTGCTCGCGGTAGTATTTACCGCCAACGGACAAACAGCCAAGATCAAGCTCACGGAGTATGATCTTCCTAACGGCTTGCACGTGATCATGCACCAGGACCACGCTACACCCAACGTGGTGGCCTCAATAATGTACCACGTGGGCGCTAAGAACGAAGACCCCACGCTCACCGGTTTCGCCCACCTTTTTGAACACCTGATGTTCGAAGGCTCAAAGCACATTGCCCGCGGCGATTACTTTAAAGTCGTACAGGCTGCCGGCGGGTCGCTCAACGCCAACACCACGCAGGACCGTACGTATTACTACGAGCTGATGCCGTCCAACCAGCTCGAGCTGGCCTTGTGGATGGAAGCCGAACGCATGCTGCACGCCAACATCGACACCATAGGCGTGAATACACAAAAAGGTGTGGTAATCGAAGAAAAGAAACAATCGTATGACACACGCCCCTACGGCACATGGATGTATGAAGTAGGCCGCCGCGCCTTTACCACGCACCCCTACCGCTGGCAAACCATCGGTTCGGAAGAACACCTCCGCAATGCTTCTTTCGGCGATGTATATAATTTCTATAAAACCTACTATGTGCCCAACAATGCTGTGTTGGTGGTGGCGGGCGACTTCGACGAAGCGCAGGCCAAGCAATGGATCGAAAAATATTTCGGTGGCATTCCCAAAGGCACGCTGCCCATCAACCGTCCCGCTGCGAACATGGAACCGCCCCAAACCAAAGAGATCCGCGATGTGGTATACGACAAAATACAAATGCCCGGTGTATTTATAGGCTATCGCGGCCCTTCTATGTCGGAGAAAGACGCTTATGCCGTGGAAATCCTTTGTAAGATCCTTTACGGTGGAGCAAGTTCCCGCTTTAAAACCAATATCGACGACAAAGGTATCGCCATTCAATCATTGGCATTTCCTTTCATACAGGAACACCCCAACCTTATTTATGTTCTGGGATTAGCCAACGGCGGAAAAACAGCGGAAGAAGTAGAAGCTGCCCTAAACACCGAAATCGACCGCGTGCAAAACGAACAGGTATCGGAAGATGAATTCAACATGGCTATGGCCGCCAAAGAATATGAAGTAGCCCGTCAATTCACAAGAATTGAAAATATTGCCGGTAACTTAGCTAATAATTACACTTACTTCAAAGATGCCGGCCGCATCAATAAGGAATTGAGTTTTTATCAGGACATCACCCGCGAAGACCTG
>DBDM01000186.1:2612-4563 GCA_002293585.1 Bacteroidales bacterium UBA932 | reverse complement strand
CATCCGCGGCACCGACCCCAGTCGCACCAACATCACCATCGACGGCATTCCGCTCAACGATGCCGAAAGCCAGTCGGTGTTCTGGGTGAACATCCCCGGACTGGGCGACATGGCCAAACGCATTACCATACAACGCGGGGCAGGTAGCGCCGCCTTCGGAACAGCCGCTTTCGGCGGGGCCATGGACATCAGCACCGGCGAAACATCCCACCGCACTTTCGCTGCCTTTTCCGGCTACTACGGCTCCTACAACTCCTGGAGCACCGGCGTATCCCTCGGCACCGGCAACGTACTGGCAGGGCTCGCCCCTGCCACTTTTGACCCCTCTTCTGCCCCTGCCGGCCTTCCCTCCCTCTCCTTCGACGGCAACTACTCCCGCACCGGCAGCGACGGCTACCTCGAACGCAGCGGCGCCAACCAGCAAAGCGCCCGCTTAGCCGCCACCTTCAAAGGAAAAACCCAAACCCTCAAAGCCACCCTGCTCTACGGCGAACAGCACACCCGGCTGTCATTCGACGGTGTGCCCTACGACTCCCTGAACACCAACCGCCGCTACAACCTGTCGGGCATCTACTACGACAGCGACGGGAACAAACAATTCTACGACAACGAAACCGACAACTATACCCAAACACACGTTCACCTGCACTATACTTTACACGACATCGGACACTCCTGGCAATTGAACACCGCCCTCTTCTACACCAAAGGACTGGGCTATTATGAGCAGTACAAAGACGACACCGGCCTGGCCAAATATGGTATTCCCGACCAAATCATTAACGGCGCCACCTACACAAAGAGCGATCTCATCCGCCAAAAAGGATTGGATAACGATTTCTACGGCCTTGACGTTTCGGCCAACTACGCCCGCAACCGCTGGCAGGTCAACTTATCGGCCGGAGGAAACCGCTACGAGGGCGACCACTACGGCAAAGTGTTATGGACACAACGCAATGCCGGCGACCTCGACTACAACCGCCACTGGTACGACAACACCGGCACCAAAAGCGAATTCAACACCTTTGCCAAAGCAGCATACAGGTTTAACGATAATTTGTCGGCCTACGCCAACCTGCAATACCGCTACGTGTATTTCAAAATGTATGGCGAAGACGATGATTTCTACGAACGCGGACAATTGTTCCTCGACACCACTTACACCTGGAATTTCCTGAATCCGCAGGCAGGACTGCAATTCATGGCGGGCAACCACCGCGCCTACGCCTCCTTTGCCATGGTAAGTCGCGAGCCCAACCGCAGCGACCTGAAAGATGCCGAAAAGAATGGTATCCACACCCCGCCGGCAGCCGAGACCCTGTATGACTACGAAGCCGGCTACGGCTACTACGGCGAATATGGTGCCATTGGCGCCAACCTTTACTACATGCACTACCATAATCAAATCGTAGCNNACGACAACCAAATTGTGGCCACCGGCCGTGTGAACGATGCCTACCGTTTCATCATGGAAAATGCGGAAAAAAGCTACCGTATGGGACTGGAACTCTCCGCCTCATTACGTTTATCGCCTGTATTCCATATTGAAGGTAATTTGACCGTCAGCCGTAATAAACTACAAGACTACACCAACTACGTTGACGAATATACGGATGATTCGTGGAGCACCTGGTCGGGCCAGCGCGCCGAATACTTTTCGGAAGTCGACATTGCCTACTCTCCCAACCTTGTCGGCGCCGTCACCATGCGCCTTATGCCCATAAAAAACCTGACCCTGGCCCTCACCGGTAAGTACGTCGGCGAACAATACTACGACAACACGGCTTCGGCCGACCGCCGCTTAGACGCTTACTTCCCCATTAACTTCAACGCCGATTATAACTTCAAACTCAACAACGTGCAATGCTTTGCCCAACTTATCGTCAATAACTTCTTCAATATCAAGTATTCATCATCGGCCTTTGTCAACTACCGCGTAGTCTTTGCCGAC
>DBDM01000186.1:0-2589 GCA_002293585.1 Bacteroidales bacterium UBA932 | reverse complement strand
TAAAATTCGGGTTCAAACTATAAAACTATGCTCATCGAAATTCTCGGCGTACTCTTTTCCCTGCTCTACATTTTTTTGGAGATCAGGCAGGACAAAATCATGTGGATCGTAGGTTTTATATCCTCCGCTTTCTACGTCTACATCTTTTTCCATGCCAAATTCTATGCCGACATGGGCCTGAACGCCTACTACGTACTGGCCTCCGTCTACGGCTGGATACTGTGGAGCAGGAAAAAAGAGGTGAGAGATAAGAGATTAGAGATGAGAGACGAAAAACAAGTGACGGGTGACGAGTTACGGGTGACGGGTGAAAAGGTTCCACAACCCACCGTCATTGCGAGGAAGCCGGAGGCTGACGAAGCAAACTGCTCATCACTCATCACTGTCATTGCGAGGAACGAAGCAAACTCATCACTCATCGCTAAGCTTCTGCTTACCACAGTGCTATTATTTGCCGCCCTGGCCTATATCCTCCGCACCTACACCGACTCCCCCGTTCCCTTAGGCGACGCCCTCACCACGGCGCTCAGCATTGTCGCCACCTGGATGTTAGCTCATAAAATACTGGAACAATGGTGGATATGGGTATTTGTCAACACACTGTCCATGAGCCTGTACATCTGGCGTGGGCTGTATCCTACCGCTTTTCTATTCCTCTGCTACACAATAGCCTCCATAATCGGCTATTACCGGTGGAAGAAAAGTATGCAAGCTTACTAAAAACCAACTTCTGCATTTCATATTTTGCAGAATCCTTTTTTCTTCCTATCTTTGTATTCTAAAAGAATATGGAAGATAAATTGTTTATTGTCAATTGATTAGCGAAAATTCAACAAAACTGCCACAAAAAGAAGGATGCCGGTGGATGGTGCTTTACACCAAGCCCCGCGCCGAAAAGCGTGCATTTGAAATACTTGATCAAAAAGGATTTTTTGTCTACCTGCCCTGCTCCACGATCTTGAAACAATGGAGCGACAGGAAGAAGAAAGTAACCGAGCCCCTGTTCAAATCCTACCTGTTTATCTATTGTCCGCAAGACATGATAGACATCGCTGCAAGAGAAGACAACATTGTGGGGATAGTAAAATTTGAACGGCAACCGGCGGTAGTGAGGGACGAAGAGATGGCCGTAATCCGCCGCGTAGAACAGGGCGAGCCGGATGTGGAAGTGGAACACGGAAGCCTGAGTGTAGGACAAAAAGTACAAATCACCGCCGGAGGATTAAAAGGCCTTACCGGCACGTTGACCGAAATTCGCGGCGCCCGCAAGGTCGCCATAAAGATAGAGAGCCTGGGAGTAAATCTACTGATTTCCCCCGGCCATGTGGAAGAGATAAAATAAAATTGTATATTTGCCGAAAATATACGCATCAGTAGTTGCTCCGGTGGGAGTGACGTGACGAAGTTGTATAAAATTGGAAACCAAAATCCAAGACATACTAAAACAAGGCGAAGGACTAAAGGTAGAATTTAAAACCTCTTTCAACAACGAAGTTATTGAAACATTGGTAGCATTTGCCAATGCGAGTGGTGGCGTGGTGTGCGTAGGAGTAAAAGATAATGGTAAAATTATTGGTGTGCAATTAGGAAACGAGTCCATATCGCAATGGATTAACGAGATAAAAAGTAAGACAGAACCGTCTATTATTCCCGATGTGGAAGAATTTATGATAGATGGAAAAACTATCGTGACACTGTCGACAAAGGAATTTCCTATAAAACCTGTAGCTGTTGGCGGACGTTATTACAAAAGAATAAAAAACAGCAATCATCGTTTAAGTCTAAGCGAAATTTCGAATATATACCTGCAAACCTTCAATAGCAGTTGGGATTACTACATTGATGACCAACACTCGTTAGACGATATTTCATTAGATAAAGTGCTTGCTTTTGCAAGGAAAGCCGTGCTGTCTGCAGATGAAAAAGACCCTCTGCGCCTATTGAAAAAATATGAATTGCTTCGCGACGGACAAATAACCAAAGCCGCGTTTTTGCTCTTTGTAAAGGATTTCACTGCGCTTTCAGGCATTCAGGCAGGGCGTTTCAAAAGCCCTACAAAAATTATTGACTCTGTTTCACTTCACGCTGATTTGTTTACGGAAGTGGATGAGGTAATGGCGTTTCTGCGCAAACACTTCATGGTAGAGTACATCATCACCGGAAATCCGCAACGAGAGGAACGTTTAGACTATCCCGAAGATGCCATTCGCGAAATTGTGCTGAACATGATCGTCCATCGTGATTATCGCGACTCAAGCGATTCCATCATCAAAATATTTGACGACAGAATAGAATTTTTCAATCCGGGAAAACTGCTTGATAATTTGACTATTGACGAGTTATTATCAGACAATTATACTCCGCAATCCCGCAACAAACAAATCAATCTGATGTTTAAGGAGATTGGTTTGGTGGAAAAATACGGTTCGGGAATACGGCGTATTATTAATGCTTGCGAAAAACACGGTGGCTGCAAGGTTGATTTTTTTAGTGTTCAACATGGTTTCAAGGTTGTCGTAACAAAAATTAGAAACATAGAACAAATAACCGAGAAAGCCGTAGAGAAAAAGAGGATAGGAAAAGGCACAG
>DBDM01000185.1:4627-4757 GCA_002293585.1 Bacteroidales bacterium UBA932 | reverse complement strand
GTGTTCAATTCACCCGTGCTTTTTTCTTTAAGTGCATCGGGTACCTGAGAAAAATCGACTTTCATAATATGTTAAGGTTAAGATTAAAGCATTACTATTTGAGCCAGTCATAGCCCTTTTCTTCCACCTC
>DBDM01000185.1:3068-4582 GCA_002293585.1 Bacteroidales bacterium UBA932 | reverse complement strand
CGCTGATAGTGCGTAATGACGATAAAAGCGTTGTCTTCTTTCTTCAATTTATTCACGCCGCCGGCAACGATACGCAAAGCGTCTACGTCCAAGCCGCTGTCGGTTTCGTCAAGTATGGCCAATTTCGGTTCCAGCATGGCCATTTGGAAAATTTCATTGCGTTTTTTTTCACCGCCCGAAAAACCTACATTCACGCCACGTGCAGAAAAGGTAGGATCCATTTCTACTATAGCCATTTTTTCACGCATTAATTTTAGGTATTCTGCGGCAGTTAAAGGTTCCAGTCCTTCATGCTTACGGTGCTCGTTGATAGCGGCCTTCATGAAATTCACATTGCTCACACCGGGAATTTCTACCGGATATTGGAACCCGAGAAACAAGCCTTCGTGCGAACGCTTTTCGGGCGGCATGGCTAAGAGGTCTTTGCCTTTAAACTTCACCGATCCGCCGGTGACTTCATAATTGTCGCGGCCGGCCAGCACCACCGAGAGCGTGCTTTTGCCGGAGCCGTTAGGCCCCATAACGGCATGCACCTCTCCTTCTTTCACCGTCAGGTTAATCCCTTTCAATATTTCCTTTCCTCCTATGGAGGCATGCAGGTCTTTTATTTCCAGTAATGTTTTACTCATTGTTCAGTCTACGGTTTGCTATCTATTCATTTTTATATTTCTTATACCATATGCGGAAGCCGAAGAACGCCATCACAATGTAGGCGGCGCTCAAGAAAGGCATAAACACTAATCCGCGCAGGGTATATAAGGTCACATTTGTAATATTCACCGTCATCCACGCCGCCCAGCAATCGAGCTTTTTCTGTGCCGACAACCATTGCGCTACTAGAATAGTCATCACCACAAACGCGTCGAGATAAGGTAAGCGCGAAGGCACCACCGGCCAGGGCATCCAGGCGTTCACGTGCGCCATGGCGAAACCCCATCCCAGTGTCAGTCCTGCCAGTATGGCCAGCAACAAGAGGCGTTGCGGATTGGTCAGCAGGGTAATTTTCAATTCATGCTTGCGGGTTTCTTCATACCTGTGCGGGTGTGTCCAGCGGTAATGCCCGATAGCATTAATCACCAAAGATATGGGCTGCAACATCATGCTGGAGTATAAATTTTTCTGAAAAAAGAGGGTGAACAATAAAATATTGTACACATAACCAATGTAGAAGTTGAAGGTTTTGGCGCGCACGGCTAAGAACACGCAACTCAGTCCGGCCAACACCGAAAGGGCTTCCAGCCAGCTCACCGAACGCCCGTCGAGTTGCAGCAGCACGTTATCAACGCTGAAAAAGGAAAGAATATTTTCCATATTACTTTTTCGTATTCAATAGTTCTTTAGCTTTTACACGGATGATCTTCCCGCTTTCATCGGCGAATACCAATTCGCCGTTCTCTTTGGCGCGTTGCTCCACTAAACGCTCCACAACAAGGTTAACGCCCTCAACTATTTTTTTGCTTAATATCTGAAAATCTCTTCGGCTCATGCTTTAATTATTTTTGTGTAAACAGATT
>DBDM01000185.1:2132-3028 GCA_002293585.1 Bacteroidales bacterium UBA932 | reverse complement strand
CCACGGTTTCCGGATCAAAAGGCGACAAGCCGCGGGCAATTTCATCGGCATTCACAAACTGTTTGCAGTGGAGCAATTCCGGCAATACCGTGTAGGAAGCAGTGGTTTTCCCCGCTCCGTTACATCCGGCTATGACGTATAAGTTAGGCATTTTTTCCCGCCTCCACCCGTTCAATAATCCCTTTGCCCAGCGCCTCTTTCACCCGCTTGTGCTCCACAATGGCCAGCACTGTATCATTGGTGTGGAATTTACCGCGCACGTTGGCAAAGTCTTTTTCCTTATCCTCTTCGTCACCGTCGGCGCCAAAACCGGCCATTTTACTCAACGCAAATTCTTTTTTTGCGTCTTCATACAACATATCGTCAATGGCCAACACACAGCCTGTCCATTTTTCCACCATATAAATTACCTCCTGCGCCGTAAATTCGTCGGGACGTTTCCCGCAGAATTGTTCCAACACGTCATAAGCCCATGTCCATTCGTAGCTGTAATAATTTTCATGTAAGGTCCTGAAAAAATTATTCGCATTGGTCAGGTTGGCCTGTTCTCCGCTTTCTACCTCATCCAATTCGGCATTCAACACCGAGGCGGGACAAATCAGTCCGGCCACATCCACCCATTTGCCGCTGCCTGTTTCCGTATCTTTCTTCAAAGCCCGGCAAATCAATTCTTGCGTCAATGGCCCCCTAGTTTTTTCAAGGCGCGAGATGATCGAATTACCGAGGAATTTCCACAACGCGCATTCATATAATTTGATGGCGCGAGTCAGGATGCGGGTTTCAATGGTCACACCCTGATATTCATATTCCGGCAGCAGTTCATCGCTGCCGTCACGCAGTTGCAGTAACAATTCACGACCGCGCAACACTTTCCCCATGGTGTAAGGGCTCAGCAG
>DBDM01000185.1:0-2118 GCA_002293585.1 Bacteroidales bacterium UBA932 | reverse complement strand
TGTGAATCGCGCACCGTGCCTATGCTGCGGAGGTTCACCGCCGGTGCAAGATAAGAATGGTCGTCCCGCTCAATGAGGTACGAAAAAGGAAACTCCGACGTGTCGGCATGGCGGTAATGGCGTCCCATCACCAGTGTGAAAGCGCCCACACGCGAAGGCCAGAGGATATAAGAATCGCTGGTGGTTTTGGTGCCGCGCTCCAAACAGCCGTGGTGGATAGGCCCCAGCTTGTAGAGATGGTTACTCTGGTTGGAGCCGCTACCGGCGTTCATGAATGAATACATGCCGGCAATGAGCAGGGTCGACTTATGATGGGTCACCGTGTAAGGACCGGCAAAAATAGCCGTAGCTTCTCCGTGGAAGCCCTGGCAATTGGCAAAAAATAAAGACTGTTCCGCCGAATATTGTTTATCAAGCATACAACCTTGCCCCACAAAACTGTTCGACACCACCGTGCCGTTCTGGATGGAAGAGCCCGCGCACACAATAAAATTTTCGAGGTGACAACTGTCGCCCACCATTACCGGGTCATCGCTTTCACTATTAATAGTACCGTTTTTCAACATTGCCGCACCATCCAGCACGGCGCCGGCGCCTATGTTCACGTTGGTGATCGTATCGCAACGGTAAATTTTCACACCGTCGGCTATACGCCCTGTGGCGCTGCGCTGCGTTTGCGCATAAGCCTCTATCAGTTTTTCAATCTTTGCTATCAGTTGCGGACGGTGACGGTAGGTGGCCAGAATATAGGCCAAATGCGCCGACAGTTCATTATAGATCATTACGCTGCGCGAACCGACTTCACTAATGGCTTCGACTTTAATACCGTTGCCGAAAGTACTTTCCCCTTCGGTCAACATCATTTTCAGGTCAAAGATCTCCACATCATTTCCAATGTTGTAATTGGCGATATAATCGCGCACCGAGCGAATAAATACATTATTTCCTACGGTACAATTGTGGAGCCACGCATCGCAAATACCGGTGTGCATATTAATTCCGCCCTGCAACACAATTTCCTTCTCGAACACACCCAGTGTATTGCTTCCGGTAAATTTCACGCGATGAATATGATCCGGCTTAAAATTATCGGCTACCAGTAATTGTTGCCAATCTTGAGCCCTGCAATCCTGCCGCTGTAATTGATCTATTTCCGTTGAAGTCAGTTTTCGCATAAAAATGTCGACTCACAAGTAGGTACATTGTACAAAGGTACAAAAATTTTGTTTATCCCACACTTCCTTCTAAGGAAATCTGCAATAATTTTTGGGCTTCCACGGCAAATTCCATAGGCAGTTGATTCAAAACTTCTTTGGCATAACCATTCACAATAAGCCCAACGGCATCTTCGGTAGGAATACCCCGCTGGTTGCAATAAAACAACTGATCTTCACCTATTTTCGAAGTAGTCGCTTCATGCTCCACTACAGCCGTTTCATTTTCATTTTCGATATACGGAAAAGTATGCGCCCCGCAATTACTGCTCAGTAACAGACTGTCGCACTGCGAAAAGTTGCGGGCATTGAAAGCGCCGGGTGTAAATTTCACCAGTCCGCGGTAAGAATTTTGGCTGAACCCGGCGGAAATACCCTTGCTCACAATACGGCTGCGGGTATTTTTACCGATATGGATCATCTTCGTGCCGGTGTCGGCCTGCTGGTAATTATTGGTCACCGCCACCGAATAAAATTCGGAGCTGGAATTGTCGCCTTTCAAAATAGTGCTCGGATACTTCCAGGTGATGGCCGATCCGGTTTCCACCTGTGTCCACGAAAGGCGGCTGTTTTCGCCCTTGCAAAGGCCGCGCTTGGTCACGAAATTATATATCCCGCCGCGCCCCTGCTTATCTCCCGGGTACCAGTTCTGCACCGTAGAATATTTTACTTCGGCATCCTTCATCACCACAATTTCCACCACGGCAGCATGCAGCTGGCTTTCATCACGTTGCGAGGCTGTGCAGCCTTCTAAGTAACTCACATAACTACCTTCGTCGGCCACAATGAGCGTGCGCTCAAACTGTCCGGTGCCTTTGGCGTTAATGCGGAAATAGCTCGACAACTCCATGGGACAACGAACGCCTTTGGGAATATAGCAGAACGAACCGTCGGAAAAGACCGC
>DBDM01000193.1:4995-5267 GCA_002293585.1 Bacteroidales bacterium UBA932 | reverse complement strand
AATATCATCACCATGCTGTCAAAAGAGTTTCTGCTCTTGCTGGGCATTGCCATGCTCATTGCCTTCCCGCTGGGCTATTACTGGCTGGGCACCATGTTGCAGGATTACGCCTACCGCATACCCATCAGCTGGTGGATATTTGTGCTCACCGTCCTGGCCACCCTCGTGCTCACCCTGCTGACAGTAGGCTGGAAAGCCTGGCAGGCCGCCACCGCCAACCCGGTGAAATCGATAAAAACAGAATAGTGACTAAGTGACTAAGTAACTAAGTG
>DBDM01000193.1:2489-4886 GCA_002293585.1 Bacteroidales bacterium UBA932 | reverse complement strand
CTTCCGCAACCTCCGCCGCAACGGTCTGTACTCATTGATTAATGTAGCCGGACTGGCGGTGGGATTAACTGCCGTTATCCTCATCATGCTGTGGGTGTGGGATGAACTGAATTATGATAGTTTCTATCATCGCTCCGATGATATTTACCTTGTGACAGCCCGTGTGGAGATGGGGGATGCCGTAAATTCGTGGCGGTCGACGCCGACTGCACTTGCGCACGTAGCCCGTGAGCAAATTCCCGGAGTGGATAATGCCTGCACGGTGAATCCCAATTACGACCTGGGCTACCTGGAATATGAAGGGCAAAGGTTTTTCGGCGACCGTTACATCACTGTAGGTGTCACGTTCTTCGATATTTTCACCACTACATTTATAGAAGGTTCGGCGGTGAATCCGCTGCCTGATCCATATTCCGTGGTGCTGACCGAATCGCTGGCGCGGAAAATATTCGGCAATGAACCGGCGGTGGGTAAGGCCCTGATAGGCGGTAATGGACAAGGTATGGAAGATGATACGTATTATGTTTCGGGAGTGATAAGTGACCATCCGAAAAACTCCGTCCTTAAATATGACGCTGTGTTTTCTTTTGAACGCTCGCGGCATAAAAATACCTGGGCAAACTGGAGTTGGTATAATTTTTTCTTGTTGAACCCTGCTGCGTCGAAGGAGGAAGTAACCGGTAGATTGCTGGAACTTCAGCAGCAAAATTATTCGCAACTTTCGGTAAAATCTTTCGATTTGCAAAAGATACAAGCGATGCGCCTGTATGGGCCTTCCGGTGAAGAGACAGGCATGGCGTCGGTGCGTTTGTTTTCGGCCATTGCCGTGGCGCTGCTGTTGATCGCCTGCATCAATTATGTGAACCTGACTACAGCGCGTTCCAACAAGCGGAATAAAGAGATGGCCATTCGTAAGGTGATGGGGTCGGGACGGGGACAATTGGCCGGACAATTATTGTTGGAAACCGGCTTGCTTTGTCTGGCGGCCTTATTCACGGCCTTGCTGCTGGTGGTGTTGGTGCTGCCGTTTTATAATCAGCTTACGGGAAAATCTTTTGCACATGTGCCGGATGATCCGGCGGTGTGGATGATTTGCTTGGTTGCCTTTGTAGTATCGTTGGCAGCATCGGGGATATATCCGGCAGTCAAGCTTTCGTCCTTTAATCCCATAGGCATATTCCGTGCGCCGGCAGCCGGGAAGCGCTCCTTATGGTCTCTGCGCAAAATATTGGTAGTGCTGCAATTTATCAGCGTGTCGGGATTGATCGTGACGGCTATTGTCCTGAATCGTCAACTGCACTACATTCAGCACAAGCAGATGGGATATGACCGGGAACAGGTGTTCACCATAGATGTTTTTAAAAACTTCGATATCCAACAGCATTATGAAAGCTTCAGGACTGAGCTGGAACAAGAGCCTTCCATTGCCGGAGTGACCGGCTCCCGCGGGAGCATCACTTGGGCAGGCCAGAAAGAAAATATCGTGTGGCCGGGTATGCCCGACGGTGCGCAACTGACAGCCACATTTTGGGGAGTAAACCGGAATTTGTTGGAGGTGCTGAACATCCCCTTGATAGAAGGCACCGGGTTTACGAATACGGAGGCCGACAGGAGTTATTGCTTCCTGAATGAGACGGCAGTGAAGGCAATGCAGATGGACGATCCGCTGGGAAAAACCATCACGGTGCCCATCAATGACTACACGGTTACGGTGGCTGGGGTGGTGAAAGATTTCAATTTTGAGCCTTTGGATTTCGCCATTAGCCCCTTAATCATACAGTACACCAGTTGGGCGCCTTCAACTATTTATGTCAAATGCCGTCCCGGGATGATTAAAGAAGCCCTGGCGGCTACGGAGCAGGTGTGGAAAAAACACAGTCCCTATTTCCCTTTGACCTACGCCTTTCTAGACGATACGATTAATGATATGTATCGATCCGAACAGCAGCGGGGTCGCCTGTTTAATTATTTCTCGCTGATTGCCGTATTGATTTCCTGCCTCGGCCTGTTCGGCCTGGTTACCTACACCGCCGAAACCAAAACCAAAGAAATAGGTGTCCGGAAAGTGTTGGGCGCCGGCGTGGGCGACATTGTCGCCCTCTTGTCGAGAGAGTTTTTGCTATTGGTAGGCATTGCCATGCTGATTGCTTTTCCGCTGGCTTACTATTGGCTTGGCAGCATGTTGCAGAACTTTGTTTACCGCGTGTCCATCAGCTGGTGGATGTTTGCACTGGCCGCCCTGCTTATCCTCGTGCTCACCCTGCTGACAGTGGGATGGAAGGCCTGGCGCGCTGCCACCGCCAACCCGGTAGATGCGATAAAGACAGAATAGTGATTAGGTGACTAAGTGATTAAGAGACTAAGAGATTAAGAGATTAGGGTATGTATAGTAAATGA
>DBDM01000193.1:0-2463 GCA_002293585.1 Bacteroidales bacterium UBA932 | reverse complement strand
CCTTCACCCGTTAACTGTAAACTCTCAACTACTATGTTCTACAACTTAAACATCGCCTTCCGCAACCTCCGCCGCAACGGCCTGTACTCATTGATAAATATCATAGGGCTGAGCGTAGGGCTTACGGCCTGTATTTTTATTACGCTTTGGCTTCAAAATGAATTAAGCCATGACCGTTTTCATAAAAACGCCGGACATTTGTACCGCGTGAATGCCGCAGATATGGATGGAGATGTTTGGGTGAACACACCTGCTCCGGTAGCAAGGGTAGCTAAGGAAAATTGCCCTGATGTAGTAGACGCTTGCCGGGTGGCTGGATACAGAACGGATTATTTAGAGTATAACAACCAAAAATTCTTTGGTATTAATGGACTGGCAGTGGACGACAACTTGTTTACTATATTTGATTTTCCTTTATTGGAGGGGAATAACGTACAGCCGTTTCCCGACGACTTGTCGATAATTATTTCCGAACGGAAGGCCAATACCTTGTTTGGTGAAGAAAGTCCGATGGGGAAAATAATCAAGACATCAGACGGTCTATTGTTCCATGTAGCCGGCGTTGCAAAAAACGCGCCGGTAAATTCCAGTCTGCAATTTGACTTTTTGGTTCCCCGGTTGAGCCTTCAGCAAACATTTCGTGGAAACGGACCGTGGAAACATATTGATGATGATTTGGGGTGGTATAGGTACCAGACATTCCTCCTCCTGCGTCCCGGAGCGGATGTGGAACCGACAATTAATATACTCTCTCGTCAGCTAACCGATATGAGAAATGCATATAGAGATAAGGATGATGAGGAGGAAGACGATGGGGATAGCTTTTTATTACAACCCATCACTAAAATTCATTTGTATAATCCGGACAACGAAGGAATGGCCGGTATGAAAAGTATATACCTGTTGATCATTATTACCCTTTTCATTTTAGTGATTGCCTGTATCAACTACGTTAATTTAGTCACCGCCCGCGCTGCCAAAAGAGTAAAAGAAATAGCTGTACGTAAAATTATGGGCGCAACCCGAAGTGCCTTGTTCTTTCAGCTCATGCAGGAAACAATCGTGCTCCTGTTCGTTGCTTTCGCCATAGCCTCCGTCTTTATTGTTCTCCTGATGCCGGTGTATAATCAAATCATAGGAAAGGAACTGGTATTTAGCTTTACCAATCCTGCCGTTTGGTTAGTGTATGGAATAATGGGTGGCTGTAGCCTTATATTGACGGGAATATATCCGGCATTTGTGCTGAGCGCTTTCCGGCCGGTAGATGCTTTCCGTAGCAATGCGGCCGGAAGGAAAAAAGGCGCTTGGCTTCGCAAAGGATTAGTCATCCTGCAATTCATGATATCCTTTATATTGCTTGTTACGACTATCGGCTTTAGCGCCCAGATCCGCTACATGCAGAAAAAAGACCTGGGTTACGATAGGGAAAATATTTTCACCATGCAGGCAAGGAACATGAGGACTCACTATGATGTGGTAAGGAATGAGTTACTGAAAAATAAAAATATTGTGGAAGTAACGGCGGCAGACTTCGAGGACATGTATGTCGGTTCTTCCAGAAGCGGTGCCTTTTGGTTGGGCAAACCGGATGATTTTAATCCGTGGATATATACCGCTGCTATTCAAAGTAATTTTATGGACTGTATGAATTTGGAACTGGTGGCCGGGGAAAAATTTACTTCTGTAGATTCTTTTGCCGTCGTCATCAATGAAGAAGCCGCCCGCATTATGAATATGCAAGATCCGATAGGGCAACTTTTCTATATGAATAAAGGAGATAAGGAGGCGTACACCATCAAAGGCGTAATGAAAGATTTCCATTTTGAAAAGTTGAATCAACAAATAAAACCACTGGTGATTACTCATCATCCTAAAGCCACTTACCATATTTACATAAAGACGGCGCCCGGTGGCACCCAAAGCGCCCTGGAAACTGCCGGAAAATTATGGAAACAGTATAATCCGGATTATGATTTCAACTATCACTTTTTAGACGAGAATTTTGACCGGTTTTATGAAGAGAGTATTTATATGGAACGTTTATTATCGCTCTTTGCCGTTATTGCTATCTTTATATCGTGCATCGGCTTGTTCGGATTAGTAACCTATACGGCGGAAACTCGCACAAAAGAAATTGGCATACGGAAAGTGCTGGGCGCCGACACCGGAACTATTGTGCTCATGCTGTCGAAAGAATTTTTGTTGTTGGTGGGTATTGCCATGTTCATCGCTTTCCCCATAGTGTATTATTATCTACACAGCATCCTGCAAAATTATGCGTATCATATTCCGGTAGCCTGGTGGATATTTGCCATAGGGATAGTCATAACCCTTCTGTTAACTTTGCTTTCTGTAAGCTTTCAGGCCATAAAAGCCGCCACCGCCAACCCGGTGGATGCGATAAAGACAGAATAGTGATTAAGAGACTAGGTGACTAGGTGACTAAGTGATTAAGAGACTAAG
>DBDM01000044.1:1962-3649 GCA_002293585.1 Bacteroidales bacterium UBA932 | reverse complement strand
GTGGACGTAAATCCCTACGAAGAACCAATGATGATTTACCCCGCCATCCACTACACCATGGGCGGACTGTGGGTAGACTATAACCTCCAAACCACCGTTCCGGGCCTCTACGCCATCGGCGAAGCCAACTTCAGCGACCACGGCGGCAACCGCCTCGGCGCCTCAGCCCTCATGCAGGGACTGGCCGACGGTTACTTCATCCTGCCTTACACCATAGGCGATTACTTAGCCGGAAAAATACAGGAAAAGAAAGTGGACACCAACCATCCCGCCTTTGAAGAAGCGGAAAAGAAGATACAGGAAAAAACAGCGAAACTTTTTGCCGTGAAAGGCAAGGAACCGGTTGACCATTACCACCGCCTGCTGGGACGCATCATGTGGGACAAGGTAGGCATGGCGCGCAATGAGGCCGGACTAAAACAAGCCATTGATGAAATCCGCGCCCTGCGTGACGAGTTTTGGAAAAACGTGTATGTACCCGGCGATAACGGCGAGTTTAACCAGGAGCTGGAAAAAGCCCTCCGCGTGGCCGACTTCCTCGAACTGGGCGAACTGATGGCTATGGACGCCCTGAACCGCAAGGAATCATGCGGCGGACACTTCCGCGAGGAAATGCAGACCGAAGACGGCGAAACCAAACGCGACGACCGGAATTTCTTCTACGTGTCGTGCTGGGAATACAAAGGCAACGCCGCCCACGAACTGCACAAAGAAGATCTGAAATATGAATTTGTTAAATTAGCTACAAGAAATTACAAGGATTAATTAACCACAATTAAATTATGAAAAAAAATTACAGCACAATATTCTTTCTTTTATTGACTCTCGCTGCATTTGTATTCACAGGATGCTCAAAGGAGCCTGGTGACAAAAACCCGGGCGAAGAACAAATAAAATATGTCAAACGTGTTGCATTTAGTGGCGGAGACACCTATACTTTTACTTACGATAATAAGAACAGGGTCGTTGAAATTAAAACAATAGATGGAAATTACCAAAATCGTACAACGCTTACATATACTTCCGATACCGAAGTCAAAGCCAATTATTATTATACCTATGACAACACTGAACAAAGCAGCGGATATAGTGATTGTACGCTTGATGCTAACGGAAATTTAATAGCTTTAAGCGCTTACACATCCGCTTACAATGGTACTTTCACCAGCACCTACACCTGGGATAATTTAGGCCGACTGACGAACATAGAAAGCACAAAAAAACAAGACGGGTATATGAAGTTTTGGTATACAGGTAATTCTTGTAATGTAGATTCTCTTTCAACAAATTTTTATCATAGCTCGGTTGGCAGTGTGGATGTTATAAATGAAGAGGCTTTTTATGACAATAAAAAAAATCCACTACACAATGTAAAAAATGCCTTTCTCTTATATTTTTATTATTTTGAGTTTACTGTTCCTGAATACTTATTTTTATCAGAAAATAATCTTACAGGTATAAAAATGACACTTGCCAATCAATCTGTCGAGAACTTCACCTTAACATATACCTACGACGATGACGGATATCCTTTGTCCGGCTCTTCTGGTGGCCAAACTGGTATTGTTTACGAGTATAACTAAAAAAATTACAAAAAACTATGAATTTTACACTCAAAATATGGCGCCAGGCCAACGCTAAAGCAAAAGGAAAATTTGAAACGTATAAAGTGGAAAATATTTCGCCC
>DBDM01000044.1:1655-1802 GCA_002293585.1 Bacteroidales bacterium UBA932 | reverse complement strand
CATGCGCAAGTTCAAAGACGGCGAAACCATTACCATTGAACCCTGGCGCAGTCGCGGATTTCCCGTAATCAAAGACCTGGTGGTCGACCGCGGTGCTTTCGACAAAATACTGCAAGCCGGCGGGTTCATTTCGGTGAACACCGGTGG
>DBDM01000044.1:1440-1562 GCA_002293585.1 Bacteroidales bacterium UBA932 | reverse complement strand
CGCGTGAGTTCATTAGCTTTGTTGCCTCAGGGTAAGCTCGAAGCCTCACGCCGCGCTAAGGCTATGGTGGCTAAAATGGATGAACTCGGCTTCGGCGCCTGCACCAACACCCAGGCCTGCGA
>DBDM01000044.1:0-1374 GCA_002293585.1 Bacteroidales bacterium UBA932 | reverse complement strand
AGACAAGAGACTAAGAGATTAGAGACAAAAAGTGATGAGTGATAAGAGAATCTGCGAAAATCCGCGTCATCTGCGTCGTCCGCGTTCTATCTTGTTTTTATCTGTGTAAGTCTGCGGGTTCTGTGGGAAATTTTAAAATAGTAAATAATAAATCATAAATTTTCAATTTTATGGTTATCCTCATCACCGGCGCTTCTTCCGGGCTCGGAAAGGCTTGCGCGGAATACCTCGCCTCGAAAAAAGACCTCATCGTCTACGGCACCTCCCGCAAGGTGAGTGCTACCCTTCACCCTTCACCCTTTACCCTTCTACCTGTAGATGTTACACAGTCAACTTCCGTGCGGGCTGCCGTGCAACACATCATCGACAAGCATGGCCGGATTGATGCGGTGATTAATAACGCCGGCATGGGCATAGGAGGAGCCATTGAATTGGCCACCGAAGAGGAAATCCGCCTGCAAATGCAGACTAATTTCATGGGCGTGGTGAATGTATGTAACGCCGTAATTCCACACATGCGTCAGGCGGGCGGCGGGAAAATTGTTAATATCAGTTCCATCGGCGGGGTCATGGGCATTCCTTTCCAGGGATTTTATTCCGCTTCAAAATTTGCCGTTGAAGGCTACAGCGAAACCCTGAGCCTCGAACTGCATCCCTTCAATATTAAAGTAGTGCTGGTAGAACCCGGTGATTTCGCTACAGGCTTTACAGCCAACCGTATTGTTTCCCAACAAACCAAATCAAGCGAACACTACGCAGCTGCCTTTACCAAATGCTTGGCAGTAATTGAAAAAGAAGAGAACGGCGGACAACAACCCATAAAATTAGCGAAAGTGATGTACAAGATCATTAAGGCGAAACGGCCTAAATTCCGGTACAAAGTAGGCAATTTCGTACAAATCAACTTCGCGCGTGTTAAAGGATTTATTCCCTCGAGGACTTACCAGGCTTTACTGCGCTTCTTCTACAATATATAGTCTCTTGTCCTTTTTCTATATTGTTCATTATTCACTATTCATTGTTCATTGTTATTTCCCGATACGTCCCGGGCTAAAGTTGACGCAATTNNATTATTCACTATTCATTGTTCATTTCGTAGTTCACAACTGTTCATTCTTTTTAAAAAGAATTTTTGCAAATTAAAAAATAGATGACGGTATAAAATATTTTCAAAAAACAATAAAACGAGTATATAATTTTTAGCAAAATTTATAGCCTTTTATACACAAGCTAACAATTGTTCATAAACCGGATTTTATCAACAAAAATATAAGAAATAGTTAATAAAATCAGTAAGTGTAGACTTTAATAAAAATAATTATCAACTTAATTAACGAACATACATAAACATCAATTTTATTTATTAATTTTATA
>DBDM01000212.1 GCA_002293585.1 Bacteroidales bacterium UBA932 | reverse complement strand
TCGCAATTTGGGGTTTGTATCCAAATATTCAAGAGCAAATCCTAATGAAGATTTTGCTGAAATGGTAGAATATATTCTGATGAACGGAAGGGCGGCCTTTGATGCTTATGTGGCCGGTACTACCGCGCCGGGCAGTACCTATTTGCGTTCCAAGGAGACGATTATTGTCAACTATTTCAAATCGGTATGGGGCATTGATTTTTATGAAACCCGTCCCGATGCTGCCGACGGATTGGTAGACCTGACCCAGGACGCCATTAAAGCACTTTCTAATTAATTAAAATGTCGAAAAATATGAAAAAAATATTGACTTATTTCTTTTCCGCAGTCATGTTGTTGAGCATTACATCCTGCAAAGACGACGATAAGTACCTGTTTGGAGAAGGCCCCGATGAACGGCTGGAAAAAAAGCTGGCCGAATACCAAAACCTGCTTTGTAATGCACCTAACGGCTGGATGGTTATGGTGGGCACAAAAAATACCGGCGATAACGGTGGTGCCTACCGGCTCTACATGAAATTTACGCAGGACAACCATGTAACCATGTACAGCGACAAGGACGATACTCAGGCAGTGACCCCAAAAACCAGTTCTTACCGCCTAAAGTCCATGTTGGTGCCCACGCTGATGTTCGATACCTACAACTATTTGCACGAACTGGCCGATACGGATGCGGCGATATCGGGCGGCACCGCCGGTAATGGCTTGCTGTCCGATTTCGACTTCAATTTGATTAACGAGCCTGACGGAGATAAAATCGTGGCGGTGGGCCGGAAAAATTCCTGCCCGATAGTGATGAGAAAGGCTACGGCGGAAGAAGAAGCCGCCATTACCGGCGGCGACCCGTTGCTCCGAATTATTATAACGACTACAGCCGCCAATTGGGCGGCGATAAAATATGCCACCCTTGATGTTGACGGATTGCTTGTGCAGCTGGAAATGAAGGGCCGTCGGTCAATATTCACTTATCAGGGTACGGATGGCCGGCTCAAGAATGCCAATGTAGGTTCTTATGCCGAGTTTAACCAGGATATTCAGTTGATGGAGCCTTTTGAATATGAAGGTGTCAAATTCGACCGGCTGGTATGGGACGGTACTAAATATACCGTGGCGGTGAATGGAAGCAACCATGATGTATATGATAATGTTACGGCCCCTTGCTACCCCTTTGATTTCGGCTATGGCAGGACGTACAAAAGAATTACAGTGAACAAGTCGGTGCTCAACACCGGTGGCGGGAACAGCTTAGTGGATCCTTTCCTTACCAATGTGTACAACGTTATGTATAACGCTGTGGCCGGCTTGCCGCGTTATATAGAGTATTTTCAAATTACTTTTGGTGTGGATGCCATGTCGGGATTGCCTCAAATGAACTTAACCGTTCGTTATACCAATGCCGGAGGTACTGCCTATTTGGCCGATGCTTTTTATGACATGATAACGGAACCGGACGGAACGGTGTACTTTAAGAATATGAAACCTACTACCGGGAATATGAACACGGTGGGTCCCAGAATGGCCACCAACCTGTTGAGTTATTTTCTGTATGAAGGTACTGGTAGTACAAATGGTACAACAGTGCCGGCTTCCGGCAATAAATTCAGGTTAGACTGGGCGCCCAATAATACGTCTGGACTGACTGGTAATTTGGGAGGATTCTACGTAGTAGGCTCTGATCCGGCAAATTATTTTGCGGGGGAATTAGGTAATTAATAACATCTTTAAATTTTGAACACGATGAAAAAATATATGCTATATGTTGGGATGCTGGCCATGTTGCTCCTGTCGTCCTGCAACGATAAAACTACGATAATAGATGATGACGACGATGACGGGGATCTGGAGCAGGTATTCTCCGTAAGAGGTTTGAACGGTGGCGTTTCTGCGGAGGGAGTGCTGACCAGCGTGTATGTGAACAGCACACAGGCATGGACGGTAAGTATGCCGGAAGCAGACAAGACATGGCTTAGCCTGGAGAATACATCGGGAAAATCCTCTTTAACGGTATTGTTGGACGTGAAAGTGAATCCGTCCGTCGAGCCGCGGGAAACCACCCTTACCTTTTCGGCTGAAAACGGAGAAACTAAAGAAGTAAAGATTTCGCAGTATGGACAATTGATCCTTAGTCCGGCTGATTTATCGGGTATAGCCGGTGCCGGTGCAACTATCCCGGTTTCCGTTACGGTAGGGGGAACCTATAGTGTCACTTCATCACCGGAATGGGTACACACCAGCATTGACGGAGGTATCCTGACGGTTACGGTAGACCCTAATCCGGAGTTGGTTACACCGCGTAGAGGCAGGATGGAAATTGCCTATAACGGTGACGCGGTTAAAGTACTAGCCGTTGAGCAAAATCAGCGGTTAGCGTATGCTGATTTTATCGGGACCTATACCATGCGCTATATGACTAGTAATACTGCTACTCCGATCAACAGGAACCAATCTGCAACCGTCACATTGGTACAGAATGTAGAAGGAACATCCTACCTTTTAAAAGGGGTGTTAGCTCCTGCGGATGAATCGCTTGGTAAGATTATTGTAAATTATGTTCCGGGAAAAGGTATAAATATGCTTAGTCAAATATTATTCACAAGGACTACTATAACTCCAAACTTAGTCCTTCGGTGGATGCCGCATAGTGCGAATAATTATCTTACAACAACTGCTACGGCAGGAGTGGAAAGTACCCAGGTTAATATGGATAGTGGAAAATTATCATTTTATTTGACGGATAATGGGGTATGGGGATCTTATGTTGCTGTCGGATTTGTTTTCTATTATTATACTCTTGCTGGTAGTACGAGTGCTTGGGGTAGCTACGGCGTCAATAATCATAGAACATTCTATCATCTGCAATTTGAAAAACAATAGTAAGGTTTTGGTTAATATTTCAGTAAAGAGAGTGCCTTAGTTAGGGGCACTCTCTTTTTAATACCAGGTGAAAAATTTATTTTTATGAAAATGAAGACATTTGTAAACGCGGCTGCCATCCTGTCTTTGTTACTGTGTATGGTGGCATGTGAACAAAAAAATAATGAGTTGCCCGCGGCCGCCGGAACAATTACCGGCAACAGTGAAAATACCTGCCCCGTCAGCGTGGTTACACTCACGGTAGACGCCATAGGCCACGCCGCCTCGTACCAGTGGTATAAAAACGGCGCCGCCATTCCGGATGCAGTCCGTTCTTACTATACCGTCACGGAGAGCGGCACCTATACGGTAGCCGGCATAAACAGCAACGGCTCCGGCCTGCCAAGTCCCGGCAAAGCAGTGAACATTGTCAGGTGTCCCATGATGGAACGGATCATCGGCGAATGGGAAGTGATAGAAAGCATTTACCAGAACACAGAAGAGGGCTGGCAGGGGCCGGTGCCCAACATACACCGTGTGGTAATATCCAAGGTCAATGAAACCACTGTAAACATCGTCGGGCTGTACGTCACCGGCGAAAATGCGATAACGGCTACGGTTAACTTCCAAACACCCGGCGCGGAAACCATCACTATCCCTACGCAGGAAATTATTCCTTCCCGCTACAGTGACGCCCGGACCTTCGTGTCGCCCATCACTACCGCTACTTTTTCGGAAGGCTATGGCCAAAGTTTCACCCTGCCGGTGAAAGACGTGTCGGGCAGGCTGCTGATAGAACTGAAAGGCGGCTACACCCTGAACGATGACTATTATTCCTATGTGCTGGGAGCGGTAGATGCCGCCGGTAGCTATACCGGTTCCGCAGCCTATGCCGTCAACACCCGGTGGATCAAGGATTAGACCTTGAAATCTTAGAGAATCTGTGTAAATCTGTGCCATCTGTGGGAAAATTTGTACCTTTGATGTTGATTAGAATCGGTATTTTATGGCTATTATACAGGAAATCAGGGGAATTTCCCCGAAAATAGGAGAACGTTGTTTCATCGCCGAAAATGCAGTAGTAGTGGGTGATGTGGTCATGGGCGACGATTGCAGTATTTGGTATTCGGCCGTGCTCCGCGGCGATGTGAACAGCATCCGCATAGGCAACCGTGTGAATATCCAGGACGGCGCTGTGGTACATACCCTATACGGGCAGTCGGTGTCGGAGATCGGCAACGACGTGTCGGTAGGGCACAACGCTATCATTCATGGGGCTAAAGTGGGCAACAATGTTTTGGTGGGCATGGGCGCTATTTTAATGGATAATGCGGTGATCCCCGATAATACGATCATTGCCGCCGGCGCCGTTGTGTTAAGTAATAGCGTATTGGAACCCGGCATCTATGCGGGTATTCCGGCTAAAAAGGTAAAAGACAGCGATGAAAAAGTTATTGCTGCCATCCGGAATAATGCACAGGGCTATCTGACGTATAAAGAGTGGTTTATGGGCGATGAAGGACAAGAGACTAAGAGACTAAGAGATTAAGAGATGACAATTGTTCAGGAGTTGAAATTGGCGCAGCAGGCCTTCTACTGCGAAGTGAAAGGGTTGGACACGGAAAAGGTGTACGTGACAAACGGCGGAAAGCCGGGTAGTTATACCTTGTTGTCGCCGAACAAGCCTTTGCAGTTGATCAATGTGCGACAGGGAGGGCAAGCACGTGAAGTGCAGGCGCAAAACACCTTTACCGTCCCGGCTCATCAATCCGCCGGTCTGTTGATTTGCAACCATACGGCGACCTATGATCAATTTTATACCACTACCCTAAACCATATTTATTTAGAAGAAGGTGCACAGCTCAGGGTGCTGGTCATGCAAAACGAGCATAACGGTTCGCAGCATTTTTCGACCATGCAGGTGGAACAGGGGAAAAATAGCCGCTTTACCTGCACGGTAGCCACGCTTTACGGCGGAGTGGTCGACAACCGTTTTGAAGTTGAACTGCAAGGCGAAGGCGCCGAATGTGAATTGAATGGTATTTTTCTGTCGGACAAGGAGCAGCGGGTGGTGAATACCGTGCATGTACATCATGCAGCGCCGAAATGTCGTAGTATCCAGTTATTTAAAGGCGTGCTCAATGATAGCGCCACCGGCCGGTTTAACGGGCATATTTTAGTAGATAAAGGAGCGCAAAAAACAGAAGCTTTTCAAGCCAACCATAATCTTTTGTTGACTCACACGGCAAAGATGTTTACGGATCCTCATCTTGAAATTTATGCCGACGATGTAAAATGTTCGCACGGCGCCACTATTGGCCGCATTGATGAAAATGCATTATTTTACCTGCGTTCGCGCGGGGTGAGTTTGGCCGAAGCACGCATGCTACAGCAGCTAGCTTTTGCCCATGATGTGATCGACCGAATCACTATCAAACCGCTTCGCGAGCGGATAGCCGCACTGGTGGAAATGCGGCTCCGCGGCGATTTACTGCCCTGTGGCGACTGTGCGTGCCACTGCTGTTAAACCGTGAGTAGCTTATTAAAAAACAGGAGTTCATCATCAACTCTGGCTTTTTTGTAGGTGGGTCTCTAATCTCTTAGTCTCTTAGTCTCGGCGCCACCCATTACCTTTTTGCTTTTTATCATTTTTTGTGCGTGCATCTCCCGCCTGTCGTGCCGGGGCCGGTGGTGGTGACGTTGAAAAGCAGCGCGTTGTTCATCACTTAATTGTGCATTCACCTTGATGCGGAAATCGGCGCGGGCTTTCATTATTTGTCCCTTCAAACCGGCAATCTCATCAATTGTTTTGTGAATAGCCTTTTGGTCGGGTTTGTCTTCATCCTGTAAAGTAATCAGGTGGGCATTTTTCTCCCGGAGCAGGTTGTTGACTTTCTTGATTTCCTTATTCATCGCGGTGCGCAGTTGTTTGATGGAAGCCTTTTGCTCGTCGCTCAGGCCGGGAATGTCGGGTTTCTGAGCAAAGGCACTTAAACTAAGTGCGATAGCGGCTGTTAGAAGAAGAATTTTTTTCATAAATATCGTTTTAAATTGAACATAAATGTTTTTCTTTCTGTATATAAGACGATTTCAATACGAAAAGGTTTAAATTGACCGGTAAATTGAAATATTTTCGTAACTTTGATGATTCTTTTTGAAAGATTTATTTTAAAAACTAACAATATGGCAGAAAAATTGTTTTCAGAATTTGCACCTGTTTCCACCCAACAGTGGGAAGAGGTGATTACCAAAGATCTGAAAGGCGCCGATTATGAGAAAAAACTCGTTTGGCGCACCGCCGAGGGATTTTCGGTGAGGCCCTACTACCGCGCTGAAGACCTCGCTAAGATCCCTTTTCTGGACTCCAAACCTGCATTTTTCCCCTATGTGAGGGGATCGCGCAGACGTAACGAATGGAGGATACATCAGACTGTCAACGTCGACGATCCCCGCAAGGCCAATGCCGAGGCGATTGCCGCCATGAACGCCGGTTGCGACTCGATCGGCTTTTGCATCGAGCGTGAAGACTTTTCCGAGGAAGACCTCGACGAGTTGATGAGCCAGGTCGTGTTGGGTGCGATAGAGGTCGTTTTCTCCGGCAAGGGCACCCGCCGCGTCGCCGAGATGATGCTTGTAAGGCTTGACCGCTCGGGAATAGATCCCGACGAGGTGCACATACTGTACGCCATCGACCCCATCGTGAGAAACCTCTCTCTGAAAGGTGGGTTCGGTTGCAGTGAGGACGGGCAAAAGTGCTTCGCACTGAAGAGTGGATTTAGTTGTAGTGAGGACGGTAAAAGGTGCTTCGCCGCCATAGCCGATCTTGCGGCGATGTACGAGAAATATTATAAAGTACGCGTCGTGACCGTAAGTGGCGACAAGTTCAACGCTAGTGGGGCGACCATTGTCCAGGAATTGGCTTTCACCCTCGCAGCAGGGCACGAGTATCTTGTAAGTCTCATGGAAGCGGGTCTTTCGGCAGACCGCGCCGCTTTCATGGTCCGTTTCTCGATGGCCGTCAGTTCCAANNCCGCGCCGCGCGCATGCTGTGGGCCAATATCGTGGAGCAATATAAACCCGCCACCCGGTGCGTTGGCATAGCGTTCATACACGCCATGACATCGAAGTGGAATCAGACGGTATACGATCCGTATGTCAATATGCTGCGTGGCACGACCGAGGCTATGAGCGCAACGATCGCGGGCGCCCATTCGTTGGAGGTTACGCCTTTCGACGCCTCGTTCGAGACACCTACCGAGTTCAGCCGCCGCATCGCGCGCAATGTGCAACTGCTTTTGAAACACGAATCGCACTT
>DBDM01000005.1 GCA_002293585.1 Bacteroidales bacterium UBA932 | reverse complement strand
TAACTACGTTAATGATAAGAAGTGCAAAAGGTTGACAAACCTTGCGAGGCAGCCCCATATTGAGACTAATCTAAAATACTCGATATACAATAAAATATCATACCACAAAATTTTTTGCAGTTTCAGAATTTCGGGAGCAGAAACTGAACTTCACGCGAGCATTAGGTGATTGTTTGTTATAAACGACAGCTTAAGATATCTCAGCCAGTAGCAGATAGAACTCATACCATTTTTCAATGCCCGGGAAAGAAAACAAACGTTTTCATGACAATGAAACTGAAAAGCATGAGCGCCAACTTTACTAACAAAAACTTTCAAGTTTCGTTTATGGGCGACAAAGCGAGCGCCAAAGTTGTAGTTGGGTACGATAAGTAAAGAACGTGATATTTCCCTTAATGCAAAGGTAACACGACTAAACGAATTGACCAAAAATGAATCGTTAAATAAATTAAAAAAGGCCGTTCACACGAACGACCTTTCATGTTATCATACTGTAATACAACTACATGCTTTGTAATTTTTCATTGTAGAAATCATGCTTTTGCTGCATTTCGGGACTTTCTTCACGCAGGCGGAAGTAAATTGTTTTCAGTGATTCCAACACGGCGCGTTCCGAAGGGTTCAGCTCATACGCCTTTTCAAGGTAGGGCACTGCTTGTTTTATTTGCGAGTCGAATCTTTTCATCAACACTTCATACCTTTTATCATCCACTTCGTCGGCAGCCATCTGGCTGGTCTTTACCGCTTCGTTGTAGTAAAGGGCGCCCAGGCCATAGTTGGCGAAGAAATTGTCGGGGTCTTTTTCAATGGCCGTTACGTAAGCTTTGGCAGCGCTATCGCTATCGCCCAATTGTTCGTACACCAATCCTTCGGCATAGTATAAGGTAGCATTTTCGGCATCGTTTTCCTGGGCCTTATGCACGTAGGGCAGGATCTTCTTGGGATCTTCGCCTTTTTGCAGGAAGAGGTTGATCAGCCCCACAATAATACTTTGGTTCGTCGGGAATTTCTCCATACCGGCGCCCAAAGCGGCTTGTGCGGCTACACTGTCGCCGGTCGACATCAATACTTCCGCATAGAGTGCGTACATATCGCCGTTTTCTACATAACCCATATCCACCGCCTGTTTAAAATAATCGGCGGCCTTCAGGTTATCGCCGTTAGCGCGGGCTACCAGACCGGAATAGTATACGATCACCGAGTCGGTTTGAGCGATCAGGGGATGAGCGGAGCAAGCCAGCGAGCCTTCAAAGTTTCTCAGGGCTTCGGCATAATCATTCCGCGTGTAGGCCGACAAGGCGTCTGTGTTGAAATTGTTTTTCAGTAAGGCCAGACCTTCTTTAATTTTCTTGGCGGACGATCCTTTGGTATCTAATTCCGCTGCGCGTTTGTAAGCATCCAAGGCCTGGAACAAAGGATTTTCCACGGCAAAGCCGGTCACCTGCCAAAACGCCAATAAGCCTTCGGGGCTGTAATAGAGCTTTTTATCGTTGTAAACATCTATTTCATAAATAACGCCACCCAACTCTTCGCTAAGGCTTTCCTGAATTTTTTCTTTGGCCAACACCAACTTGATGTCCTTGTTCGCCATGCCGAGCATTATAGTTCCGGTAGGCGCCGCCCACACATCCATAAAGAGTTCGGCGCGGTTGATCCAGGTTTTGGGTTGTACGCCTTTTTTTGCGTCGGCAATCTCAGTATCGCTTTTGGCTACTTTAGATTGTAATTTCGCCTTTTCCTTATCCTGCGCAAATAGCGGGAAAGAAAGCAACAGGCACAATGCTAATACTATTTTTTTCATAATAACTACGATGAAGTTTTAATTTACAAATATACTACTTTTTTTAATATTACATATTTTCACCGGCTATTTCGGCAGTTTCGCCTTCGGCCGGTGTTTCTTCCTCGCTTTTGTTCACCTTGCATACGGCCGCAATGCTATCCTTTCCCTTCAAATTAATTAGCTTAACTCCCTGAGCCACACGGCCTGTAATACGCACTTCGGATACCGCCAGGCGAATGGTCAATCCCGATTTATTGATGATCATCAGGTCGTTTTCGTCCGTAACATCCTTAATGGCGATCAAATTACCTGTTTTTTCGGTAATATTAATGGTACGCACGCCTTTTCCGCCGCGATTGGTCACCCGGTAGTCGTCGAGGTCGGAGCGTTTGCCGTAGCCGTTTTCACTCACTACCATGATGTTGACCTTGTCTGTTTCGGGCGAGTGGGGATCAATGCAGATCATGCCGATCACCTCNNGATGCCGCGCACGCCGGAGCCTGTACGGCCGATGGCGCGTACTTTTTCCTCGTTGAAGCGCACGCATTTTCCGCCGCGGGCTGCGAGCAGGATCTCGCATTTACCGTTGGTCAGTATGGCCTCCAGCAATTCGTCGCCTTCGCGCACGGTGATGGCGTTCACCCCGTTGGCGCGCGGACGCGAATAGGCTTCGAGCGATGTTTTCTTCACCGTGCCGCGTTTGGTACACAATACAATATAATTGTTGTTGATATATTCGGTATCATTCAGCGTTTTCACGTTGATGTAGGCACACACCTTATCTTCGGGTTCGATGTTGATCACATTTTGAATGGCGCGGCCTTTGGAAGCTTTGTTTCCTTCGGGCACATCATAGACTTTAAGCCAGTAGCAGCGTCCTTTTTCCGTAAAGAACAGCATGGTGCTGTGCATGTTGGCCACGTAGATGTGTTCAATAAAATCTTCGTCGCGCGTGTTGCTGCCCTTCGCCCCTACTCCGCCGCGGCTTTGCAGGCGGTACTCGGCCAATG
>DBDM01000173.1:3224-5596 GCA_002293585.1 Bacteroidales bacterium UBA932 | reverse complement strand
TTTTTTGCCGGTATATTTTCTTGTGAATGGTATAGGCGCTTTGTTCCGCATAATTCGACAGCACTTTTGCCGCGCGGCCTGTGGGCGCCATCAGCAATGATTCGATCCCTATTTCGGTGAGTAATTTCACCAGGGCGGCCACCACGGTGGTCTTTCCGGTACCTGCGTAACCGGTGAGCAGGAATACCGTATCGTTGCAGGGGTCTGCAATAAAATCGGCCAGGCCGCGCATTAATTCGTCCTGGTTGGCCGTGGGAGCGTGGGGCAGATAATTTTTGAGCTTTGTATAAAGATAACTACCTATGCTCATTGATAAAGGATCTTTCTTCCTTAGTCAGCGGCAATGAGTTCAGCGTTCTCCACGATTCGTTACCTACGGTGATCTGACGGTAGAGCGGCATCTCCGGGTTGTAAGCTTCTTTCTTAGGTATTCTTCTCACGTTCTGCGTTTCAATTTCGCCTATGTAGATGAGGCTCAACTGTTGCCGGTCAATTTGTTTTCCGTTGTATTTCAGATCGCTTTGAATGGTTGTTTTGGTATATTCGGGATACACTTTATTGCCTACGCGCCGGAAGTTGGAAATTTGTTGTTGCTGATGGAAGTTAACAACACATTGTACTCTCTGTTTAAATTGGTTGACGAAGTGGGAAATGTTGGTGTAGTTGGAAAAATCTTCCGTCAGTTCCACCCGCAGGATAGCGCTGTCGGCCGCTGCGGCCACCACTATTCCCGATACCTTGTCGATGGTGGCTTGGGAATAGGAGTCGTTTTGCGGCTCTTTTGATTCGAAACTCATCACCCACACGTCTTCTCCGGCCAGGATCTCTTTGGTGGAGCGCCATTTGAGCAGGTTGTTGTCGATCAGATTTAATATGGTGCGGAGCGCATAATTTTCAGTGATGATGTTGCGTACGGTTTTGTCGTAGATCACGTAGGGGCGCACGGGAATAGAGTCGGTGTAACGGTCGGTGGCTGCCGTTACGTTCAATACCCGCATGGTGATTGGGTCTCTATCTTCATCTTTGCGGTTGAATGATTTCACCCAGATATCCGACGAAAAGTCGTAGTAGCTTTGAATTTTTTTGTTTTCGATGGTAATGTCTTTAACCTGCGCTTTGCACATCACCGGCCGTGAAGGATAGATCTTATCCACGCGCGCCAGGCAGCTCCTGATCACGTCTTCTTCCTGGAAGGCTTTTACAACTAACTCCTGCATGCTGATGGCTAATGCTTTAAGTACCACGTTGGGTGATTTAATGAGTTGATCGGCAGGCACTTCGAGCATGTAGTAGCCCATGTAATTGAACTGGACAATATCATTGGGCTGGTTCGTGCGGATTTCATACTGCCCGTCGAAATTAGATGCGGTACCTCTGGTGGTGCCTTTGATGGTTACGCTGACAAATTCCATGTCCTCACCGGTGTCTTCGGCCTTGATATGTCCTTTGATCGTTTGTTGCGCAAACAGAGTATCGATTTGCAGCAAGCTGCCGGTAAGCAATAACAAAACAAATAGAAACTTTTTCATATAATCAGGATAATTTTTTTTCGTTTAACAATTCATAAAATTTATGTAATCCGTTTTGCTTTGCAGCATCCAACGAATAGCTGATGTTGTTGTTCAGGTAGTCGATAGCTGTTTCGCGGGAGCAGGGTAGCGTTCCGGTGAGCGACTCGGCAATGTGGCCGGCGCCGAACGCCAATGCTTTATCGAATAAAGGAACAAAGCCGGCGGGAAGGGTGCCGGTGGTTGCCCAGGCGGCGAATACGAAAGGCAGTCCGGTGAAACGGATCCATTGTTCTGCCAGGTCGTAGCGATAGCTAAAGCGGCTTTCATGTGCGAATACCTTATCGCCGATCAACACGCAGGCTTCGCCTTGTTGCACGTCTATTTGTCCGGCGTAAGGTTTGAATGCCGGGGTAATTTTCCAATAGTGTTGCGCCAGAATGCGCACTAATACCACCGAAGTACGGGAGTCGGGGTCGAGATAGATGGTGCGGATATTTTCCACTTTATCGTTCGACATCAATACCACGGTGCGCACCTTTCCGGTAGCGCCGATGCAGTAATTGCTCACTATATGGTAGCGTGGGATGTTGATCAGGGCGGCTACGGGAATCAATGCCAGGTCGGTGTCGCCGGTTTCCAATTCGTGTGCGCACTGCGCGGGGGGAGCTATGCGCAGGTCAATAGCCTCCATGATTTCCGAATTTTTTATTCCGAAAAGCAGAGGTACGGTGTTTAAGTACGATACGGCTGTGACCCTAATTTTTGCCATAATCTACAAAAATAAGCAAAAGTCGTCATACATCGAAATGTATAAGAAAATTTAACATAAAAAGAGACAAGTGACTAAGAGACTAAGAGACG
>DBDM01000173.1:0-3145 GCA_002293585.1 Bacteroidales bacterium UBA932 | reverse complement strand
AGGTAGTCGGGGAGGGCGGGTTCTTCCTTCAGTAATGTGCCGCTAAGGTATTTTTTGTTGCAGTCGGAGAAAACGGTGACTACGTTTTTGTCTGCGCCGAATTTATTCTGATAAGCCACAGCGCCTAAGAAGTTGAAGCCCGACGAAATGCCGACGCCTAAGCCCAGTTCTTTGCCGAAACGTTGGGTCATGATAATGCCGTCGCCGTCGGAAATGGTGAACACGTCGTTCATGATTTCCTGTTTAAAGATGGGCGGGTTCCAGTCGTCCGACAAGCCCGGCACACGGTGGATGCCCTGGCTTACGCCGGTACTGATGACACGGGATTGCAGCGACTCAATGGGACAGATGTGCAGGTGGGGGAATTTGCTGCGCAGGTAGGTGCCGTTGCCCATAATAGTGCCGCCGGTGCCCACACCGGCCGTAAAAGCATCCGGCTGTTTGCCTACGCTTTGCATTTGCCGCTCGATTTCCGGCCCCGATGATTTGAAGTGCCCCTGCGTATTGTCGGTATTTTCAAATTGCTGCGGAAGAAATATGTTAGGTAATTGCGCTTTCAATTCGAGACAGCGTTGCATGCAAGCCAGAAAGCCGCCTTCTGCGCGACTTACTAAAATAATTTCGGCGCCGAAAGAATGCAGGAGATCGATGCGTTCCTTGGTCGCCCATTCGGGCATGACGATGATCACGCGGTGCCCCAGCGCCCGTCCGAAAGCCGCCATGGAAATGCCGGCGTTGCCGCTGGTAGCCTCCACAATGGTGTCGCCGGGGTGTAGCGCTCCTTTTTTGTAGGCTTGCTCCAATACTTCGTACACCATACGGTCTTTAATACTGCCGGTGAAATTATAAAATTCGCATTTTGAATATATTACACGCTCTTCGCCTTTGAAGCGATAACGTATGGCTACCATTGGCGTATTCCCGATGAGCGTACGGATATGAGCAAAATCAATCATATTAATCTACAAATTTATACCCCACTCCTTTGATGGTTTTAATATATTTATCACCTATTTTTTCACGTAGTTTGCGGATATGCACGTCGATGGTGCGTTCGCCCACCACAATATCGCTGCCCCATACCACACTGAAAATTTCTTCACGGGTAAATACTTTTTGAGGCTTGGAGTAGAGGAGGGCTAAGAGTTCAAATTCTTTTTTCGGCAACGTAAGGTCATTGCCGTCGATGATCACCGAGAACCGTTCACGGTCTATGACTAAACCGGAAACGGCATGGTTCGCGGTTGCCGGTGTATGTTGTTCAAACCGTTTAAGCAAGGCTTTGATCCTGCTTGTCAGCACTTTGGGGCGTATGGGCTTGGTGATGTAGTCATCGCCGCCGGCGTCGAAACCGGCAATTTGCGAATAATCTTCGCCCCGGGCCGTGAGAAAAGCAATGATGGTGGAATTGAGTTCCTCGTGACGGCGGATCTCTTCACAGGTGGCTATGCCGTCCATTTTAGGCATCATTACATCCAAAAGGATCAGGTGGGGCTTTTTTTCCAGCGCCACCTGAACCCCGCTTAGTCCGTTGTTGGCCGTGTAGACCTCGTATCCTTCCTTCGTCAGGGCGTAGGAAAGAAATTCGAGGATATCGTTTTCATCGTCAACTAATAAGATTCTGTATGTACTCATTATTTTATTTTGATAAAAATAAATCACGTGCAAGATACGACTTTTTTTTGTGGTTTCAAAAAAAGTCGTACCTTTGCCTTCCATTTTGACTTTGCCCGGATGGCGGAATTGGTAGACGCACTAGTTTCAGGGACTAGCGTTCGCAAGGATGTGCAGGTTCGAGTCCTGTTCCGGGCACTATAAAATTAGACCCTTCCCGGATTGTTATTTCACGAAAATATGATTATGAAAAGAGTATTTCTTATTGCTCTATGGTTATTGTCGGGTTTGATAGTGACGGCGGAAGAGAAAAGTAAGCACAGGGTAGACGGTCCTTATGTTTTTTTGAATGTGCCGGAAGGCATCCGTTGCCTGCGTGTGGATCAGAACGGAACGCCGTCGGATACCGTATATTCATCGCAGCAGGATGTGGTGTTGCCCGTGTGGTCGTCGGCCGGCGAGTATCTTTTTGATGTGCGCCTGCACGAGTTTCGCCGTCCCGAATGGAAGGCCCCGCAACCGGAGAAGTTATTCGTCATATCCGACCCTCACGGTAATTTACAATATTTTACCTCCATATTAAAGGCCGGACAGGTGATCGACAGTACCTATCGTTGGACATTCGGGGATAACCACCTGGTTGTTATCGGCGATATATTTGACCGGGGTGACGACGTGTTGCCCTTGTTCTGGCTGGTATATAAGCTGGAGCAGGAAGCGGCGGACGCCGGTGGCAAGGTGACTTTCCTGTTGGGTAACCACGAGGAAATGGTGCTGCGGAATAATGTGCGGTATGTTAATGAAAAATACCGTGAAACGGCTGAAAAATTACAGGTGCCGCACTCTGCCCTGTGGGATGCGAATAGTGTGTTGGGACGTTGGTTGCAATCCAGGAATACGATGCAGATCATTGGTGATAATTTGTTCGTGCATGCCGGCCTGAGCCCTGATTTTTTAGCGATGCAATTAACGATACCGGCCGTGAATGATACCATCGGTAAGTATTTGTTGAAGTCGAAAGAAGAAAGGGAGCAGTCGCCTGTTGCCGCATTTTTGTTCGGTACCGGCGGGCCGCTGTGGTTTAGGGGCATGGTGCGTAGCGATCTGAAATATAATCCGGTGGCAAAAGAAGAGTTTGACCGGGCGCTGCAACAATACGGCGTGAACCGGATCTATGTGGGGCATACGATCTTTAAGGATATACAAAGCTTTTTCAACGGCCGGCTGATCGGGGTAAATGTAGATAATAAAGAAAACTTTAAGGACGAAAGGGCCCGCGGGTTGTTGATAGAAGGCGGGGAGGGCTACATGGTATACGATTCCGGAAGAAGAATATNNGAAAAAAATACTCCGTTGTTTATGGTTATTGCCGCTTGCCGGCTGGCTGTTCTCCTGTGCCGACGTTGATGCCTTGAGCACCTATGCCGGCTTGAAATCGTTTACCGTTATTTCATCACAACCGTCGTCGGTTATTTTAGGAACGCCCGAAATTGACCAGGGCGCCTTAACGGTGCGTATTCCGCTGCTGGGG